>CAYOBH010000044.1:0-2052 GCA_964402125.1 uncultured Verrucomicrobiota bacterium | reverse complement strand
ACAAGAACTTGATGATATAAAGGCGAAGGAAAAAACTAAAGGTCAAGCAGTTGGAAAGCAAAGGGAATATTTCAAAAAGGGAACTATTGAATACGAACGTAAAAAGCAGCTCAAACAGAAAATTGAAGATTTTGAATACAATCAGAACAAGGGAAAATTCCACAACTGGCTCGCCGCTATGACGCGCAATACCGTCAAGGACTTTTTCCGCTCCCGCAAAAATTTTATCACCGGGCGCGACTCCGTCGAATACCAAGAACAATACATGAATATTGAGGAGCATGTGCTCCCCGACATCGAAAACCTCGCCCGCGAAGAATGGGTGCTCCACATCACCAACCTCGCATGGAACAACATTAAAGACGACATCTACGAAACCAAACGCGACGTCTTTAAACTCGTCTCCCAAGAGCGCCCCACCAAAGAAATTGCCGAGGAACTCGGCATCTCAGAAGCTAGTGTCCGCGTCTACAAAGCCGAAGTCTTCGAAAAAATGCGCGCCGAAATCACCCGGCTGAACCAGACACTGGGATAAGCCTTGCGCTCCCACGGCAAAACGCTCGGGCACCACAACGACCCCTCATTCGCCGCTCTTCTCCTCCGTCTTTCGCTGTTCGCGGGTACACTAAGTACTGCCTACAGGTCACGCTCAAGCACGAGGCCGCACCACTGGCCGTCGCCATCGCGCGAAATTTCACGGCAGCCGAGCTGGATAAAGGTGTCGGCCACGGCGTCTGCCTCGATCTCGCGGATGCCGCTGAGGAGGATTCGTTTCTTGGCGGACCGTATGATCAGCGGCGCGGCGTCGAGCAGGACGGAGGTAAGAATGTTGGCGCAGACCAAGTCTACGGGCTCGGTATACCAGCCGGGCTCCAGCACGTCGGCTTGGAAAAAGCGGATGCGTCCCTGAACGCCGTTACGCGTCGCATTTTCTCTGCATTGGTCGATGCATACAGGGTCAAAGTCAAAGGCGGCCACTTCGGGAATGCCGAGTTTAACAGCCGCGATCGAGAGGATTCCGCTACCGGTACCAGCGTCGATCATGGACTTCGGCTGAAGCTCCTCCACGGCTTTTTCCAGTGCTTCGAGGCAAAACTTGGTGGTGAAATGTCCGCCGGTTCCGAAGCTCAGGCCGGGATTAATCACGATGTTGATCTTGTCGTCCGTCGGGACGGGTTCCCACTCGGGAACGATGCGCAGGTTGCGCCCGAGCTCGGTGATCTTAAAATGGTGCTGCCAAAAGGTGGTCCAGTCCTGCTCCTGATATTCCTTGGCTTCGGCAGAGAGAATGGTGAATTGCGCCGGCAGCGCCTTCTTTGCAATCTGCGCCTCGAGGAGCGAGTCAAAATAGATCTCAATCTGCACCTCTTCGGCAAACGGTTTCGATAGCTCGATCGGCTCCTTCTCCAGCGCATCGCGCACCCATTCGCAAACCCGTTCCGCCTCGCAGGACGGAACCTGCAGGTTAAGCTGTCCACCGCAATTTTTGTTTTCTCTTGTCATGGCGTCTTTCTAAACGAGGACGGGAAGCTCGTCTATACTATTTCCTGTGTCGCGACTGCCGAGGCGGGCCGGAAAGCGGGGCTTCTTCTTTGCTCGGTTGCCCCTGTTCAAAGCCAAATTTTTTCAGGAAGCCGGGGACGTCTGGGCGGTTCCCGCGCGAATAGTCGCTCCAGAGCGCTTCGGCGACCGCCCTTTCGGACAGGCCGCGTTCCTTGGTCAGATAGGTCATCAGGAGTTTAGCAAGCCGTACCATGTGCAGATTCCCGGTGGTTCCGGTCTGCGCGTAAAGCCAGTCGCTCCAGCGCATGAATGCACGGAACGCGGAGTTTGGCCCGCAGGATGCGGGCGGTACTGTATCGCCGACATCCTGTCGGCTATGTTGCCCGCTGGAAGCGGGCGGTACCGTATCGCCGACATCCTGTCGGCCTTGTTGCCCGCAGGATGCGGGCGGCACTGTATCGCCGACATCCTGTCGGCTGTGTTGCCCGCAGGATGCGGGCGGTACCGTATCGCCGACATCCTGTCGGCCTTGTTGCCCGCAGGATGCGG
>CAYOBH010000043.1:0-17556 GCA_964402125.1 uncultured Verrucomicrobiota bacterium | reverse complement strand
CTTTTCATCCATTCGTTGCAAATAAATCTCCAGACAAAGGTATTAATCAGTACAGTCTGCGCTACGCGCCGGCTCATGCACCTTCGGCCATTCTTGAAAAGCGCCACCGGCGCAGCGGAGGCGCTACCCGTACCGCAGCCATCTTGGCGGCCTTGTTCCCGTATCGCAGCCATCTTGGCGGCCACGTCGCTGAACAGGCCGACCCCGAAAAACAATTGATTTTATAGAAGCCGACGTCCCCGTCGCTTGAATTGAGTTCGTAGTTCTGCTTCAGGCGACTTTTTCACACGGCCACCAGCGCCCAAAAGTAGAATGAGCGTCCGGCTCGTTTTCGCGCAAGCGGGACGCATGCTCTACATTGAACGCCGCGCGATTTTCTTCACCATTCAGCGCAGAAAAATAGACGTTCAGGTAAAGTCCAAGGGGTCTGTCCCGTAATCTAGTAATTTCACGCAAATGCTCCCGTTTTATAACATCTCGCCCGGTTGCCAAGCCACCATTGCTTCAAAAAGAAATCGAAGAAAACCATGGCGAATCCATCCGGAGATCCATACTATCCCCGCAGATTATTGGATAGTTGGCGCTGGCCGAAAGGCTCAGTCCAACAGGAAGATGGCACCATGCGGGCGCCCTCATATTCATCCAGCCATTAACGTTCCACGGGGGAACCTTGATGTTTGAGCGAAGCTGGACAGATAAAATCCTGATCGTTAGGCAGGAAGATATGATCGAAATGAGGAGAGAGCCAAACAAGAGGAGGCAGCATGATTGGGTACTGTGGACTTGGCTGTGTAGAATGCAAGGCATTCATTGCCACCAAGAACGATGATAACACGCTCCGGGCCAAAGTCGCCGAAGAATGGGCAAAACTAAACAATGCCCCGATTAAACCAGAACATATTAACTGCCCAATTGCCAATCGATCAGTTCTCGGAAGAACCCCTCCACTCCATCAGACCGCCTCATGCAGCTGACCGGAATGGAGATTGTTAATCGGGTCAGAACCAATTGCCGGGCAGCTGAGTTCTGGTATGTTTGCATGGTTCATCAAAAACAGAGGAGTTCGACATGTTTAAGAAAGCCGTCTTTCCAGGAAAATACATCCAAGGGCCCGGTGCAATCACCCAACTGCCCGCACTGATCAAGTTGCTGGGCAAACAGGGACTGATATTGGCTTCGCCCTCGGTTAGAAACAGGGTGCTTCCTCGGTGCAATATCGATCTGACTACCGCGGGCATCCACACCGAACTGTTCCGCGGCGAGTGTTGCGAGGATGAGATCACTCGCGTGATCGCCTGTGTCTCGGAAAAGCAGGTCGATGTGCTTGTCGGCATGGGCGGAGGAAAGACCATCGACACGGCAAAGACAGCCGCCGATCGGGCTGGGATTCCCGTGATCATCGTCCCCACCATTGCATCGAGCGATGCCCCGTGCAGTGGATGTTCGGTGCTGTACTCGCCGAACGGGGTGTTTGAAACTGTGCACTATCAGAAAGCCAACCCCGCAGCGGTGCTTGTTGATGTTGACATTATCGCTGCGGCGCCGACGCGTTTCCTAGTGGCCGGCATGGGCGACGCGCTCGCGACATGGTTCGAGGCCAGGTCGTGCGAGCGGAGCAGGTCTGGGAACGAGTGCGGCGGGTCCAGCACAATGGTTGGACTCCACATTGCGAAGCTATGTTATGAGACCCTCCTGAAGTACGGCGTGACCGCAAAACTCGCCAATGAGAGACACCTCGTCACACCGGCCCTAGAACACGTTGTTGAGGCAAACATTCTGTTGAGCGGGTTGGGGTTTGAAAGCGCCGGACTGGCTGCGGCGCATGCCATTCACAATGGTCTGACCGCGTTGACAGAGACCCATTCGTTCTACCATGGCGAAAAGGTTGCTTTCGGAGTTCTGGCGGGGCTTCAGCTCACCGATGCATCCCCAGACGAATCGGAAGCGGTTTTCTCCTTTTGCGAGGCCGTAGGCTTACCCACCACGCTGGCTGACCTCGGCGTGGACATTGCCAGCACCGAGAAACTCATGACGGTGGCGAAAATGGCCTGCGCGCCGGGGCAGTCGATGTCGCACGAAGCGGGCACGACCTGTCCCAAGGAAGTATTCAACGCGATGCTCGCCGCCGATGCCATCGGCCAAGCACGGAGACGCGAGCCAAGGAACTGAAGAACGCACGAGTCATCGCGACTCGGCTCTCTCATTGACTTCGGGCGAACAATGCCTTTCAGCCGTCGGCGAGAACACCGCGTCTTCAGGCTGATGTTTGGCTAAATGCATTCTTCCTCAGAAGGAAGAGGCATTGTGGCGCGTTGCCCCTAAACTAGGAATGATGATTGTCGTTGGCCAGAAATGGAGAAAAAATGACGATGAAGTGTACACCAGCATAGGCACTCGCTATTATGCTGGGAACTATTGAGGGACTAAAAATATGAATACATTTGTTTCACTTTCCACCGGGTTCGTTGCTGCCATTGTTCTTGTCGTTGTCGTCGCCTTTCTTCGAAGGAGACATAAACGCAGAACCGCAGGTGGCCGGGTTTCCGTGCATGCAAGCATTCAGGAACTGAAAGCCATAGGGCAGCTCTCGGTCTTCAAAGTCCTGACCAAGGAAATCGTCACCGAAGTCGATCATGCGTGGGGTGAGATTGGAAAGAGGTACCTGTCGTGGATTCTTTCCAATAAAAAGATGGCGATGATCTTCATGTTTGAGATCGACTTTCGGTATGATCTGCGCAGCCCGGCGTTTCAGATTGAAGAATCAGACGCCGGCTTTCTCTTCCGGATGCCGCCGTGCCTTCGTGAGACGAGCATCCGGGACATCCATTTCTATGACGAGCAGAAGAGCAAACTCATTCCCTGGCTGTTTCCAGACTTGGTGAACTCCGTATTCGGAAGCGGATTCACAGAAGAGGATCGAAACCGCCTGAAGGATGCGGCAAGGAAGGCGGCGGAGTCCCAATCCGAGGAACTGATCTCGACCCTGGGCTCTGAGGTTGAACAATCCGCCAAGCAGACACTGGAATCGCTCGCGCGCGCTTTTGGTGTGCAGAATGTCCGCTTTGAGTTTCCAACATCCGACACCACAGGTCGTGACTGAAAAACAGTAGAGGAATAGGAACCTGAAACAGAGGATTCCCGACAGGGCATAGCCTCTTATTTCGCCAGCGCCTCCGCCAGCGTCCACATGGCCTTCACTGCGGGGCGTTTAAGGTTGCGTTTGCTGGAACAGAGGCCGACGACGTATGGTGCAAGTTTGGGTGCATTGTGGAGCGTTATCACGTCGTCACGAAACGGGCTTCGCTCAAGCGCCAGTTGCGGAACAATACCGATGCCCGCGCCGAGGCGGACCATGGCAATCAGCGCCTCATTACCGGAAACCTCCGTCGAGATATTGGGTACAATATGGTTTTTACGAAACAAGGCATCCAACCGGTTTCGGGCCAGCCCGGACTGCGGAACCACCAGCGGCTCTTGGGCAAAATCCAGCGTTTTCGCGGAACTGCGATAGCGTTTGGGCGCAATAAAAAGCAGCGGCGTTTGGGCCAATGGAAGGAAGGGCATTGAAGCGTGTTTTCGGTCATCCGGCAGGGCGGCAATGGCCAGATCAATTTCGCCGCTGTTAATTTGTTCAATGGCCCGCTCCGCTGCACCGGTACGCAATTCCAACTGCACATCCGGAAAGTTTGTGCGGTACGCCTCGAACAGCTCCGGAAGCAGACAATAAACCGCCGTAATGGAAGCATAGACCGAGATCGAACCCGAAATCTGTTTCTCGTTCACCGAAACGGTTTCGCGGAACTGTTTCCACTCCTGTACCGCATCGCGGGCATACGCGAGCAGTTGATGGCCCGCATCCGTCAGCGCAACGCTGCGGTTATCGCGCAGAAAAAGCGGGAGTCCCACCTCCTCTTCCATTCGCTGTATGGTGCGTGTCAGCGCCGACGGACTCAGGTTACACGCACGGCTCGCCCGCCCGAAATGGAGCAGCTCCGCCGTTTTGATGAAGGTTTCGAGTGATGGGATATCCATGGTTGTTCCTTCCTTGTCCAATCCTGATTTTACCAAGCGGGTGAAAAGTGCGAGGGGCTGGATTGAGAAGAATGGTCTTACGACCATTACGGATGCACATATCGATAGAGTGCCAGCGCCGCAAAGATTCCGGTAACCATTCCCATCAGCACTTCCAACCGAGTGTGGCCCAACAGCTCCTTCAGTTTCGTCTCAGATAAATGGTGTTCACGCAGAAGTTCATCGACAATCTGATTCAACAGACGGGCCTGCTCTCCGGCGGCTTTTCTGACACTTTGAGCGTCAAACATCACAACGATAGCAAAAGCAACACCCAATGAAAAAACAGGCGAATTTAAGCCCTCACACAATCCCAGAGAAGTTGCCAGTGCACTGGCCATCGCGGAATGTGCGCTCGGCATACCGCCCGTGCTCACCATATAGCTGAAATCCAGCCGCTTTGTGCTGATAAAACTGCAAATCATTTTTGCGGACTGAGCCACGATCCAGCCGAACAGGGCCGCCCATAAACTTGGATGAAATGTCATGCCTTCTCTCTTCTCCTCCCACCCGAACACCGGGCAGGTCTGTGTCGAAAACTAATGCTGCTCTTCCGTCATTCCAATGTATAAAATCATCTGTTTACATCGTTCTGCAGCAGTAAAAAACGTCATGCTCAATCAAAAGGGGTTATTTATCCCCCATGAGGGGTCCGAGAACGTTCCGCTCAGCTTAAGATCCAGCAGACCCAATACAGGATCGGTCAAAAACCGAATGATCGAAAATATCCTGTTATCATTCAGCAGTTGAATCTGGATCTTCATATCAAATCCCTCTTCGACAACATAATCTCCGGTGCCTTTTGCGCTCAGAAAATCCCCGTCAAAATAGGCATTATCAGAATGTATAATGCCCTCTTTCATGGTGAAATCCGCGTTGACTCGGCTGACCGAAAGCATTTTGAAGGCGGGAAAAAAAACTCTAACCACCTTGGACAATCCGTTAAAGAGCGGGAGATCCGCCAGCCGACCCTCTTTAATATCAAAACTTCCCTCGCCGTTGGCGGACTCCAGAAAGGACCTTTTCAGGTCTGCGTCCGCCTTTAACCAGCCATCTATTTCCCCTCCGCTTTCTTCCATCTCTGAGGCCAGATCGAGAAATCTAAGCCAGGAATCCAAATCAACAGAATCCACTTTTATATCCAGTTTATAGGGCATTTCGTCGAAAGGCGGATTGGCAAGAACAGACATATTTCCCGATCCGGTTCCGCCGTGTCCGGAAAAAACGGCATCCTTGATCTCAATGACCGGCCCCTTCCCGATCACCTTGGCTTTCACTCGATCAAAGGTCATTGCGGGGGTTTTCGCTCCGACCATTTCGACTTCGGCTTCAAAATCGGTCGTCCGCATGGTCCCCCAGTCAATGCGCCCGCGCGCAGCAATATTCGCATCTCCGCTGACTTCGATCTGATGGCCGAAAAGTTCCAGCTGGTGAAAGGTTAAATCTTCCACGGCATCGGGAGGCATCGTTGAAACGCCATCAAATGACACCACCGACTCGTCATAGTCCAGCACCGCCTGCCCCTTCAGATACGTTATGCCCTGCTTGGCTAACACCGATTCCACATCCAGAATGCCGTCTTTATACATCGTTGACGAATCCAGCGAAGTGAGCGGAACCCCCAGATAGGTCAGCTCCTCAGCAGAAATCTGAAGAACCAGTTCAAAGGTATCCCAATCGTCGTAACAGAAAATCACCGCGAAGGTGCCCTTCGGCGGACGTTCTAAAAACTTAAAATCGTCAATGACATCCTGCGCGATAGGGCTGACGGATAAAACCGTATGAAACAGATTCGGATCGCATTCTGCTGCTCCGCTGATTTCAACCCGATGATTACGCGAATCCCAGACCAATTGCCCCTTGATTGTCCCGCCGCGCATTCCGCTCCCCGTCTCTTCGGAACGGGACTCCTGACCGACAACCTGCATCTGCAGCTCCTTCAGTCTAAGCATGGCTCCATCCCACCCTGCCTCGCCGGCAATCGATTCGAGCTCAAGATCGCCGATCCTTAAGCCCTCCAACGCAACTATTCCGGAGAGCTGACTAAACAAATTTTTTCCGGAAGGAGCGGGCTCTAGCTTAAGATCAAACAGCGGCACTCCGATGAACTGGATATCGTTTTTCTCCAGTTCGCTCGTGACAAAAGCCGGAACCAGAGAGAACAGCGCCTTATTCTGAATCTTGTTTTTCAGCTCCCCTTTCAACCCGCCGGACGTAATGTCATATTGTGCAACAAGCTCCAGTGATTGATCGCCATCGGAAAAACGGGCCCGCTCCACACTCAGCGTATCCTCTTCGTATGCAGCAGCAATCTCGACCTGATCAAAAGAAGCCTCCCGCACCTGAACATGGTTCGCCGATAGCGATGCACGAAGAAAGGAAGAAGCGGACGCTGCATAATCGACCAGAAAATCAATATCGAGCGTTGCAGAATCATCATATTTAACCGCATCGATCCACTGCTCTATCTCAGCATACTGTTCCGGGGAAATAATAATTGGGAGCCACTCGATGGGCTCCAAAGGCTTCCTTTGGTCGATATTCCGCAGACTTCCTTTTAATTGGACATTCAAACCCATCCAGTTCATTGATGCGTTTTTAACAGCGATTTCCTGCGGAGAAAGACCCAAGGCCAGTTGAATGGAATCCAACTCATACAGCGGACTCTCTTTTGGAAGACCGACACACCATGACTCCGGGAAAAAGAGTGAGAGCCCCTTGCCGTCAATCGCGTAACGCTTAAGGGCTCCGGTCTCGGCAAACTTATCCCGTTTCAAATATACCGTCTCGGCCGATAAAAAAGCTTCCGATTCGTCCATTCTCTCCTGGTAATAGCGGACATGAGACGCCTCCCAGCCCTGCAGCGTCAGCGTTACGCGGTCTACATCAAGATAAACCCCCGACGCTTCCAGTTTTCCCAGCGCGATCTTCAGCAGAAATTGAGGCACCCCGACAACGTGCAGATAAATAATACTGCTGAGAAAAAGAATGATCAACATCCCTGTCAGCCAAACCACGAAGCGTGCGACTTTCCAAAAGGATATTTTTTTAGGCGAGCGGGACATGAGTCTATTCTGCCGGGCTTTCCGGTGTTCCAACAGCTTTCACCAAATCGGAAGAAAGAACCCTGACGGTGTCTTTATCGAGAAGGAAAACGATATCCCGCCCTTTGACCATGGCGCAGAAACCATTTTCCCTTTCTTCTCCAATCAGGAGAACCCGCCCCAGTTCTTTTGGATCAGAAAGTCCGATGTAAACCTCCATCATCGGTTCATCAAGACCATACGGACTTAGCGTCCCCGGGTTATACGTGATGTACTCCGTCGTCTGAAGTTTTGAAAGGATTACCAACACCTGTTCCACTACCGCTCTAACAACCTGAACGCCTCCGTTGGGCGAAACGGCAACCAATGTCCCATCTTCCTCCAACTGTACTTCCTGTTCCGCCTTGTCTTTCTTTGAAATCGAAATTCTATTGACGCTTTTTTTCGGAATATCAAATATCTTTTGACTTCTGTAGAATAACGGATTATTGCTGTTAACACTCCTGTTCAGAACCATTTCGCTAATCTGGTGGGCCACAGGATTATTATTCAAACGCACCAGCAGACCGCCGCTAACCACAACCGGAAGAACCTCTATGCGGTTGGTTTCTCCTAAAGTTGAGTAAAACTCGATCACAGCATTCGGCGTGTCGTCGCGGTTGGTTTTCGTTTCAAAGTCTGTAATTACAATTTGCTGCCACCACAACAGCAGACTTCTGATTTTAAGCGGATCGGCTTCGCCGGGTGCTGGAGCGAGCACTTCCCACTGACCGGTTTCAGTTTTTGACAACCCCACCGTACGGTTATTCATCGAATATGAAACACCGGAAATATTCTCAACCGGAATCGATACCACCCGAGCATCCCGCAGTTGATTGACCTTTTTATCCAGCAGCGCAAGCACATCATCCCGCATCGTAAAGATCGACGTATCGTCTTTCCGACAGGCATAAACAAAACCCGGCCGCCCCGAGACAGGATCACCGACAACGACGGTCCGCGTGGTTCCATCAGCTCCAGTCAGGGAGATCTGTCTACTCCCTTGATCCTGTAGACCAAAGGCTGAAAGATCCGACACATTTTCCGCTTCGAACGTCTCTATTCGCAATTGGCAAAGCTGACTCAGATAGTATTGAAACTCACCGGGATCGGCGAGCACCTCCATCGGCTGCTGAATATTCCACACGCCGCTCGCGTTCTTAACCACACGGACAAACCCGCTGGTTCGGCGCAACTCAACCCGTTGAACTTCAGCAGGAACCCAAGGAAACGGTGTGCGACTCCGCAAATCTTCCGCACGAAACGGAACATAATCCAACAGGCGTATCGATACGGTAAAAATTTCCTTATCATTTCCCGCTTCGCGAATATAAACCTCTTTATTGTCCGCCGTTTTACTGCCGACAATCCACTTCCGCTTGCCCTGCCCCTCTTCCGCTTCAATCGTGATTAACGGGAAATCAAAACCGTAAGCAGACAAACTTTCATCGCGGCTCTTCTGATTAACCGAGAGGGTCATACTCCGTCTCAATGAATTCAGCGCATTGATCATTCCCGTCACAATTTCCTTATCGGCCCTTCCCAAACCCGACTGAGGATTGCCGGCAAGCCATTCCCCATTCTTCTTTTCACAGTTCACAGAAAAGTCTGTTCCGGAAAAATGCATCGCTTTCAGCGTGGATGAATCCAGGCCGAAAACGATGGACTGCTGATAACGGCGTTTTAATTCACGATAGGATTTATACTCCAGCAGGCCAATGAGTACTCCCAGAGCAACGATCGTAATGAGCAAAATCTGTATGGTGCGATCTTTCATTCAGCAACCTATTTTCTGCGGCGATATCCCATGAGCAGAGCAAGCGCTACCGCAACTGCAGGAATTACCACGATGTTAACACAGAACAATTTAACCTTCTGCTTCCGAGTGAGCGAAGGGCGTATATCCTCCATCTTCTTAGGAGAAATGACAATATCCCGATCCAGCAACCAATCTAGGGAAGCCATAAAAAGCGCGGTATTACCGCTGATCTGATAGCCGCCATTAGAAATAAAGTCCGAGTCGCCGATCACGACCAATCGCGACATCAAAGAGCGCCCTCCCAGTGCATTCGAAACACTCCGCTCAGCGGTTGCGCCCAGACACGGCGGCAACAGCTCACCGTTTATATCGACGGCGCTTTTCCCCCCACCGGGGAGAAACAGATATCCTTTCTTGATCGACGACTCTTCATTCGTCGGATACACAATCATTGGCTTATAAAAACAGACATCACGCGCCTCCGTAATCAGCGCCTTGGTAATCGGATGTTCAAAATTGAACTCAGAATACTTTACCAAAAAATCCGAGCCGGACTGATTGGAAGGATCAGCAACAGCAATCGGAACCGTTTCAATTTGCCAGCTTCTGAGCAATCCCTCCAAGCCGGTCTCTATGCCGTCGTCCAATAAAACCAACAAGCGACCGCCCCGGGAAAGATAACTCTCGATCTGGCTCAATTCGTAATCCGGAAGTCGCTTCTTGGGGCCCGGAATCACCAACACCTCCGCGTCTTCCGGGATTACACTCTTCGAGCTCAATATCAGCTCCTGAAAATCCAGATTCTCCCGTTGGGCAAAGGCTCTGAGCGCAGACAACCCTCCCATCTGATTGTTGTCGTTTATAGAACCGGCACCGGATCCTGACAGAAAATAGACCTTGGCGTTCCCCCCATGCAACAGTTTGCGAATTGCACCCGTAAATGCCTGTTCGCCCTTGAACTCACTCACCACCGTCCGCTGGAGTTCTTCCGACCACTTTCTTTCGATAATGTCATTCAAATGCAAACATGTGGTTTTCGCGCCATCGCCGAGATCAAAAATAACAACGGGAAAGGTCGCGGTCCCATCCGGATTCGCAAAATCATACTTAATGGCAAGATCGCGGGTGTAGTTCATGTCCCGATAGGGATCCACCCACTCCACCGTGATATGACGAGAACGGGTTTCGTATTCCTCCAAAAGGTTTCGCATATCCAACGCGAGGTCGGCCATCTCTATCGCGGATTGTGGATTCCCTTCCTGTGCATTCTCTGACAAGAGAACAATAATCTTCAAACGCTGATTCAAATCGCCTAAAACACTCCGCGTTCTGGGCGACAGCTGATACAGCTTTTGCTTGCTCAAATCGACCCGCAGAGGATTACGCAGCGAAATAAATCCGATCTCCAACACCACGATCAGCGACAGAAAAACGATGATGATTGTTCTAAGATGAGTTGTTGTTCTTTTCATATATCTTCCAGCAATCAACTGCCTTTTTTCGCCTCGGTCACCTTAATGGCGACAAACAACACCCATGCGCTGTTGAATATATACATGAGCACCATGCGGCTATCCACAATCCCTCTGGAAAAATCCATCATGTGTTTATACGACGAATAGTACTGTCCTATAATCCGCAATGACGGGCTCTGAGAGTTATATGCAAGCAGCGTCAAGGTCAGCGCAGTTCCAAACAGCACGGCAAAGGATGAGATTGCCGCGACGATTTGATTAGAACTCAAACAAGACATCAGCAACCCGATGGCAATATAAAGACTGCCGACCAACATCACCCCAAATATCCCGGCAAGCACCGCACCGCCGTCAGGAAATCCGGAAACCCCCGGCAATTTACTGGCCATCCATGAATAGGCTATCGCCGGCAACCACAAAACCATATAATAAATCAGTGCACTGAAATACTTGGCCAGCACAAAAAACGGGACCTGTAACGGCGTTGTAAGCAATGCCTCAAAGGTTCCCTGCTTCCTTTCCTCAGCAACCAGACGCATCGTTATTAAGGGGACAACAATCGGCAAGGCGATCGCAAGAAGAGGTCCGCCGAACATCATCTGCATTGCAACACTCAGAGGCGATCCTCCAATCAACTGCCAAATCAGCCAGAAAAAATTGGCTCCCGTCAGCACCCAAAAGAAAAACATCACAATGTAGGTAACCGGCGAAAGGAAACAGGTTTTCAGCTCTTTTTTAAACAGCGCGAAAAATTCGTTCACGACTTCGCTCCTTCTCCGGTTGCAATCTGCACAAAAATATCTTCCAGCGTATGCGGTTGTTCCTTCAGCTCGCGCAGGGTCCACCCCTGCTCAACGGCCAGCTTAAAGAGGTCAACACGCATGTCCGGACTGAGCGTTTCCACTTCGACCCAAATCCATCCGTACGGTTGTTCACTGACCATCCGCAGCTCGGCACCATTGATCTGCTTGAGCTTTTCCTCAAACTCTCCTTTAGACGTGAGAACCTCCATTTCAACCACGGTTTTCTGTTGAAGCATACGGTGAAGATTGGCCTCTGTGTCTGACGCAACGATACGTCCATCGCGAATAATCATAATCCGCTGACAGGTCGCCTCCACCTCCTGCATAATATGCGTCGAAAGCAGAATCGTATGCTCCTCGGCTAAATGGCGGATCAGGTCGCGCATCTGCCGAATCTGAAACGGATCAAGCCCCACGGTCGGTTCATCGAGAATCAACAGATCGGGATCATGAACCAGACTATCGGCAAGCCCCACGCGCTGGCGATATCCCTTGGAGAGCTGGCCGATAATGCGCTTCCCAACTTCGGTCAACCCGCACTGTTCCTTAACGTCATTAACTCTCGTCTTACGGATGTAGCGATTCACCCCTTTAAGCTCTGCGCGAAAATGGAGATATTCATCCACGCGCATATCCGCATAAAGCGGGCAGCTTTCGGGCAAATAGCCGACACGCCGCCTTACCTCGCGCGACTGTGTGGCCACATCAAAACCAGCAACCTCAATAGTGCCGGAATCCATGGGAAGATAGGCAGCGATCATCCGCATGGTCGTCGATTTCCCCGCCCCGTTCGGCCCAAGGAACCCGACAATTTCTCCTTTCGATACCTCGAAAGAGATGTCATCCACCGCCAAACGCGCAGGATATTTTTTGGTCACACCGTTAACCTTAATCATAAACAAAAATCCAAATAATGAGGGGGCATCATGCCTGAATACTTAATTGAGTCAAGCAGCCGCAGCTCCAACAGAAAAAAAGACTCAGCAGACCCCGCAATCGCTGCATAGATTTTTTACAGAACGATCCCAAGTGGCCTCGCCTTCTTTAGAGAAAAAACAGCCGGGAATTTGTCCTTTTGCCCGATGATAGGCCACGCACTCGCAACACACGCCTCGCCGGTCACAATCATAGGTACAGGTGCAGAATTTTAAATTTTCTGCCTTATTAGGACACGCTTTTTCCATCATGTTCTCCCTTCAAAATGGCCTCTGTTTCGTCAAGAAACGTCAGCATTTCCGGTGCAGTTCCGACTGTAATGCGCAAATAATCCCTCGTCGTCTCCTCCTTGGCAAAATACCGAACAAAGATCTTCTTTGCCCGCAGTGCTTTAAAGAGCCACTCCGCCGTGATCCCTTCCGGCGGCTTGGCCCATAAAAAGTTGGTCTGCGATTCCCCGACGGCAAACCCAAGCGCTTTCAGTTTTTCAGACACGAGTCGACGGGTTTCAACAATTGCTTCGACGTTCGCACGCATGGTGTCTTGGTCCAGAATCGCCACGCGCGCAATCTCCTGCGTAAGATAGTTCACGTTATACGAATCCTTGATCTTATACATTGCGCCGATCAGCTCCGCATGGCCCACGCAATACCCCAGACGAATTCCCGCCAGCGAGTAGGATTTCGACAGCGTGCGCGCTACGATGCAGTTTTCATACTGAAGCGCAAAATCCATGCAGTTCTCTTTGGCAAAATCGGCGTACGCTTCATCAATCAGCACCACCCCGCTGAACCGCTTCACGAAGGCCTCTATATCCGTCTTCTTATACATCCGGCTCGTCGGCGCATTCGGATTGGTCAGGAAAAAGAGCGAAGCCTCATAATCGTCGGGCATCGCCCAGCCGAACGATGCATCGAGCGACACCGGACGCTTTTCAATCTCCTCGATATCCGCCAGCACGGGATAGAGCGAATACGACGGATCAAAATAACCTACCGAGCCATCCCGCTCCACAAACGCACGAATACACAGCGCCAACACTTCGTCCGATCCATTCCCGACAAACACATTCTCCAGCGCACAGCCGTGCAGCCCGGCAATCGCTTTGCGCAACTCCACACAGAGCGGATCGGGATAGCGCGAAAGCATCGAAATATTAATCATCGACAAAATATCCTGCACATCCGGTGACGGCAGGTACGGATTTTCATTCGTATTCAGCTTAATAATGCCTTCGCCTTTCGGTTGTTCACCGGGCACATAACCAGACATCGCCTGCACTGATTTTCTAATCAAACTGCTCATAATCTATTGCTTATCTCGTATTGCGTATCTACCGCTTAAAACTGATTTTCCTAGCTCACTCAAACCGAATCGTGGCCGAGTGCGCATGACCGCCGAGCGTTTCAACGCGGCTAAAGGCCTCCACTGAAGGAAGTGTCTCTTCCAGATCTTCCTTGGTAAACTGAATCAGGCTCATACGCCGCCGAAAATCCTCAACCGTCAGACCGGAAAAATAGGCCGCTGTTCCGCCGGTCGGCAGCACGTGGCTAGGTCCGGCCACAAAATCGCCTACCGACTCCGGCGTCCATTCGCCGATAAACAGTGCGCCGGCATTCACGACCTTATCGGCCCACTTCTCTGCATTCTTCACGATCAGCTCCATATGCTCCGGAGCAAATCGATTACACAGCTCTATGCCCTCCGCCACACTCTTGACCACAGCGATCAGCACTCCTTTGGCCAGCACTTTCTTAACCAGATCAGCGCGCGTCATCAGTTCCGCCTGCTTCAGCAGTTCGGCGCGCACGGCCTCCGCCTGCTTCTGCGAAGGAGTCGCCATCAGCGCCTTTTCTAATCCCGTTCCGTGTTCGGCCTGCGAAAGCATATCCGCCGCAATATGAGCTGGATTGGCCGAGGTATCGCAAAGCACTGCAATTTCGCTGGGGCCGGCCACCATATCGAGCGCCACATCGCCATAAACCAGACGTTTGGCCGCCGTCACATACGGCCCGCCCGGACCAACAATCTTGCGCACCTTTTTAATCGACTTCGTTCCGTACGCCATCGCACCAATCGCGTGTACGCCGCCGATCTTGTAAATCTCCGTAGCGCCCGCCAGATTCAGCGCATAAATAATGTAGGGGTTCAGTTTCCCGTCGGCGTTCGCCGGCGAACAGGCCACCAGTTCTTTTACCCCCGCCACCTTCGCCAGCGTAAGCGTCATGAGCGCCGTCGAGGCCAGTGGAGCCGCGCCGCCCGGAATGTAGGCACCCACGCGGTCATACGCCACAAAGCGCTCGCCAAGCATACCGCCCTTCGGCGTCTTCATTTCCCAATCGCTGCGCAGCCCGTTGGACGAAAAAGCCACGATGCGCTCATGCGCCATCGCCGCTGCTTTCTTAAAATCGTCATCCACCAGTTTATTGGCCTCGGCAATCTCTTCCGGCGTAACCCGAATGCGCCGCGTGGACATATTGGCGCCATCGAACCGCCGGATGCATTCGATCACCGCCTTATCGCCGCGTTCCTTCACATCCGCCAGAATCGTAGCCGCCGCGCGCATGGCATTCTCTTCCACCGATGGGCGCAGAAAAAAATCCTCTACCCTTTTATATTTTTTATCTGTTCCCCATTTAACAATCGGGGCATAACTTCTGCTCATAATCTGCACCTCACTTGGTTCCAAAGGTCGGGAACCTACCCTTACTGCGGGCGGGTTTCAAATTTCAATTTCCAGCTTTCTACACTATTTTCCGATACAAAAGCGCGAGAAGATATTTTCGAGTAGCTCATCGTGATAAACGCGACCAGTCACCTGCCCCAGAAAATCAAGCGCTGTGCGCAAATGATCACTCGCCAAAACGGCATATTCCTCGACGTTTACGCTGAGCAAATCCCGTGCCTGCTTCGCTTCGTGGTGGGCTTTGACCAACAACTGCCGATGCCGTTCAGAAATTACCGCGTGCGGCGGCGCTTGCAGATCAGCGCCCTGCTCCAGCACCCGCGCCATCGCCTGCTTCAACTCGCTGATTCCCTTCCCGGAAACCAGACTTGTTTCGACGAAACTGGAAACTTGAAACTGGAAACCTGAAACTGGAAACTTGAAACTGGAAACCTCATTCCCCAAATCCGTCTTATTCAGCACCACCACACTTCGCTCGGGGGCCAAATTCCGCAAGTGCGCTTCGTCCTCTGGATGCAGCGGCTGCGAAGCATCTATCAGATAAATCGCCAACTGCGCCTCCTGACGGTGCGCTTCTGCGCGGCGGATTCCCTCCGCTTCGATCGCGCAGTTTGTTTCGCGCAATCCCGCCGTATCAATGATCCGCAGCGGAATACCGTCCAGCACAAAACCTTCCTCAATCGTATCGCGCGTCGTTCCCGCTACGCTCGAAACGATCGCCCGGTCGTACCCCAGCAAGGCGTTCAGCAGCGTCGACTTCCCGGCGTTTGGGCGCCCAAGAATCACCACCCGCGCACCTTCACGCAACAGACGGCCCTCGTCCCACGTATTCAGCAGCGCATCCAAAGTTTCAAACGTCTGATCCAGCCGATCCATAATGCCTTTCAGCACCGACTCCGGCAGCTCCTGATCCGCAAAATCGAGCGTCGTCTCCAGATTCGCCGCCACCTCCAGAAAGGCGTCATAAATTCCGCCGAACTGTTCGCTGAGCCGTCCCTCCATCTGCTCCATCGCCGCGCTGGCCGCGCGATCGGATCGCGCGCGGATCAGGTCACAGATACCCTCCGCCTGCACCAAATCGATACGCCCGTTCAGGAATGCGCGCTGGGTAAATTCGCCCGGTTCCGCCAACCGCGCCCCGGCCTCCAGCGCCCGACGCAGAATACGCCTCATTCCCACCGTACCACCGTGGCCCTGAATCTCCACCACGTCTTCACGCGTATAGCTCTTCGGCGCACGCATCACCAGCGCCAGCCCGGTGTCAATCTCCACACCCGCAGCGTCCAACACTCGGCCATACGCAAACGTTCCGTGCGGCCGTTCCGAAACCGGAACACCGTCCATCGCACAGAAAAGCTTGTCGGCAATCGACCAAACCTCCGGCCCGGAAATACGAACAATCCCCACTCCGCCCTCGCCGGGCGGAGTCGCAATTGCCGCAATCGTATCGGCTTCATAAAACGACATCACAAACTCCTCACGCCTCAGCTTTTTCAGAAAGGCGTCGCAGACCCACCAATCAGAAATCGGAAATCAGCAATCAAAAATCGCCCGCGCAGCCGGGCTCAGGGCTTATAATACTGAAGTGCCTCGGGAAGGCAGCTCTGTATCCCCTCTATGCGCGATGCGTCTGACGGATGAGTGCTCAAAAATTCCGGCGTCTTTCCGCCGCTGATCTCCGACATACGCGTCCAAAACCCAACCGCCGCGTTCGGATCATAGCCCGCCATTGCCATAAATATAAGGCCGAGGCGATCTGCCTCCAGCTCGTGCGTCCGCGAATACGGAAGGATCACGCCCACCTCGCTGCCGATGCTGTACAGCGCCATGATCGCCTCATAGTTTTTCGACTCCTTTGAGAACTGCGACAAAATCAGCCCGCCGCCCTGCTGTAATAGCTGCTGACTGACCCTCTCCGCCGAATGCCCCGCCACCGCGTGCGCAATCTCATGGCCCATCACCACCGCGACGCCCAGCTCATCCCGTGTGTAGGGAAGAATGCCCGTATAAAAAGCCACCTTACCGCCCGGCATACACCACGCGTTGATCTCATCCTTCTCTATCAGATTAAACTCCCACGAAAATCCTTCCAGCAGCGCCGACTGATTCTGCTGCGCAAAATAGTTCTCCACCGCCGAAGCAATCCGACCGCCCACGCGCTTCACCATCTCCGTCTGACGCGGATCGCTCGAAAGCGGTCCTTCATCAATCACTTCTTTGTAGCCCGTCGCGCTCTGTGCAAACATCACCGAATCCGAAACCAACTTGAGCTGCCTGCGCCCCGTCAACGGTGCCGTCGAGCACCCGGAAACCATCATCAACCCCGCCAGCAGTCCCGCAAAAAACCCTATCTTCATGAAATGAACCTCCACTGAATTGAAGCAACATAGCGTACCCACCGAAAAAATCCAACCCATTCAAATACACCTCTTCGAAGATATCAGAGAAAGCCCGGTACGTTTTGATCGGATCACCGGATTACCGGATACGCCGGATCCTTTTCAATTCTGCTGCTCCCATGTTTTTACATCCTGTTATCCGCTCAACATATTTTCTCTCCCGCCTTCCATCTCCATTACATGCTGCGAAGAACCATGTATCTTCATCGTGGGGCAGGCATCCCTGCCTGCCTTGTTCGTATCGCGCGGGCATCCTGCCTGCCTTGTTCGTATCGCGGGCATCCTGCCTGCCTTGTCGTATCGCGGGCATCCTTGCCTGCCTTGTCTTATTGCGGGGTTCTCTG
>CAYOBH010000042.1:0-17682 GCA_964402125.1 uncultured Verrucomicrobiota bacterium | reverse complement strand
CCAAAGAAATCACAGACATTAGCGGAATGGGTATAGACCAGCTTAAGGCGCTATATCAGAAAGAAAAAGAACGGAAAATCAAATGGAAAGAAGCGCGGTTAATTCATCGAACATTCGAGTAGGGGGTGAAGAATGATACGTTATATCGCTGGGCTCAATAGAAGTTACGATTACGCGAAGGTGAAAGGCGCTGACAACGAGGACGAATATCAGGCAGCCATGGTTATCACGCGCGAGACAGCTCCCGGGCGGTCATTCTGGATTACGAGAGACGCGATTTGGAAATACATCGAGCCCAGGGACAACATGGAAGACAGCACCGCCGCGTCTGACCGGATGGAGTTTCAAAAACTCATGGACCGCAATCAGTTCGCGCAGAAAACAGCCGTCACGCCAATGCAACGGCAAATGTGTGTCGGAGAGGCGGCATGTATTGTGTTTGCGATGGCCCTAGCCCGTCACAGCGGAATCATGTTGTGTACAGGGTACAATCTGGCCAAGGCGATGCAGATGTTCGACATCACACCCGTGCCGGAATCAGCCGCGCAACTGCTCATGTGGATACAGGACGGATTGGACAAGTTGAAAAACATGCCCGACGATCCTCCCGCGAAAGACGACATGATCACGATGGGAGAAGTGACGATTTACAACGGGTCTCAAAAGCTCGGGACGAGAGACATACAGGTTCCTGAATCTGAATTAGTCATGGAGAGCAACGAATGACAATCGCAAACGATAGATTAATTGGCAGCGACGAGATACTCCCGGTGATCCAAAAGCTCTACCGGATCGGCACCTGGCGCGGCGCCCTGAATCACATAAAGAAAAACGGAATACCAATGACCAGAACGTCAAGGGGTGCCCGTGAAGGGAAGCCGATGATTATTATCAGGGATTTGATAGAATACGAACTGGGGCGAGGGCGATCCATCACCGTGAACGACATCATCATAAAATAGTTCGCGGGTGTTCGCGCTTGTTCCTGATAGTTCGCATGATTGCTTACCATTTCGCACGATAAAATATAAAGCATATTCTATAATTGCCCTCAAATGAGTGATATTACACGAGGGCAAACATTAAAGACGGGCATTCCGAAAGACCTCAAAAAAAACTTGAGGTCTCCGGATGTCTTTGCGCCCAAAGGACACCCGCTCGAATCAAACGAAGCTCAAGAAAAACTAAACAAACTGATGCAGTGGCGCAGGCAGGCCCGCATTGCGCAGGCACCAAACCGGCAGGAAATGGCCATAGATGAGGATTTTTACGATGGCGCCCAGCTTGACGACAGGGATTTAAAGATACTCCAAGACCGCAATCAGCCTCCACTTGTGTTCAATGTCGTGGCCAACACGGTCAATTGGATTTTGGGCACCGAAAGACGCGCACGTATTGATTCCCGCGTCCTCCCGCGCAAACAGGCGGGTTCACAAAATGCAAAAGCAAAAACAAAACTCATGAAGTTCACGCTCGATTGCTCAAAGGGAGAATATGAGCGTTCATTCGCATTCGAACAATGCGTAAAGGCTGGGATGGGATGGCTGGAGACCGGGGCCAGGCAGAGCGGCGAAGAACCTGTGTTTGTTAAGCATGAGTCATGGCGGAATATGTGGTTTGATCATTTGGGTGCATCAATCGATGGATCTGATTGGCGATACGTCATCCGCGAGAAATGGATTGACATGGATATCGCTATTGCCATGTTTCAGGACCGCGAAGGCGCAATCAAACAGGTGTCAGAAGCAGTAAATTCAAAATACCCGTACCTGCCTGATGACATCGCAACTGACCCGGCAAGCGAATTTGATTTAGAGTCCGAAATTGATTCGTTATTTGGTGGCCGCACGAGTGGTGCCCGCGAGCGGATCAAAATGGTTGAAATGTGGTACAGACAGCCGGCAAACGTAAAACTCCTGCGCAAGCGCGGGGAAGACACGCCGTATGGTGCGCTTGACGGTGCTATCTTCAGGCCTGACAATGCTGATCATCAATACCTGGTGAGAGGTAACTATTTCACGCTGACGGACGCGCTGACGATGGTTGTGCGCAATGCCATGTGGACTGGAACGGTGTTCCTGCAAGACATCATGACGCCATACAATCACAACAGATTCACGTTTACTCCGTTGTTCTGCTATCGCCGCTCACGAGACGGAATGCCCTACGGCGTTATCCGCAATCTGCGAGACCCGCAATGCGATCTGAATAAGCGGCGCAGCAAAGCCCTGGTGCTGCTGACCGCCAATAAGGTGATCATGGAAAAGGGCGCAGTGGACAACAAGGAGGAAGCCTACGACGAAATGAACCGGCCGGATGGCATGGTTGAAGTAAATGTTGGGAAAAGATTTGAGAAAGTAGAAGAGCGCGATCTCGCGGCAGCCCACGTAGAATTGGCCCGCGACGATGAGAGATTCATCGCAAATATTTCAGGTGTTACTCCGGAAGTTCGTGGAGATTCTAAACGTGATTTATCTGGCGTGGCTGTAAAAGCATTACAGAATCAGGGGCAAGTAACCCAGGGAGTCTATTTCGATAATCTCTATTACGCCATACAAAACGAGGGAGAAATAAGACTATCCCTCATCGAGCAATATTTCGACCAGGAGAAAGAATACCGGATTACCGGTGACCGACACAAAGACGAATTTATCAAAATCAACGAGCAAAAGCCTGATGGCAAGATTGAAAACGACATTCTCCGGACGAAAGAAGATTTCATCATCGGGAAACAGGATTTCCGCGAGACCATCCGACTGTCCATGGTCGAAACTCTCACCGAATTAGTAACCAGCCTGGCTCAATCAATGCCCGAAGTGGCGTTAAATCTAATCGATATGGTTATTGACCTGATGGATGACGTGCCCAACAAAGATGAAATTGTTGCGCGTATCCGCAAGATCAACGGACAGACTGGGCCAGAAGATGAGCTCACGCCCGAGCAAAAAGATGAAATGGCCGCACAGCAAGAAGCCATGGCACAAAAGCAGCAGCAGGCGGAGCAGGTCCAACAGGCCATGATGCAATTACAAATGGCGACACAGCAGGCAGAAGCGACGGGGAAGATGGCCAAGGCCGAGCGCGACAAGATGGAAACGGCCATGAAGAAAATAGAAACGTTCCTGAAGACGTTGGAAGTCGCTGGAACATTGCAGGCAGCGCCGCAACTCGCAGCCGCGGCGGATGAATTATTCAAAGAGGCGTCAAGTGCGCCGACACAGGACAATGCAGGAGGCATACAGCAGTGATTATTTTAAGAAATTCAACAACAGGTAAATCATTAAAACTGAAAGACAAAGATGCAAAAGAAGTATTTGGCATTGAAGGCCAGAAACACGCTCATTTGATATGTTTGCCGGCACGGAACGTTATTACAACGCTGGGAGACAAGAACATCCAAATCGTGCAGCAGAGAAGGCGAACAAAGAAAATCGGCGGCACCTGTGTGGTGCGTATGGGCGGAATCGGTGATCTGATCATATTGTCGTCGTCACTGGTAAAGATGAAGATGAAAAATCCTGAAAGCCCGCTGACACTGGCCACGCTTGAAAAATATGTGCCGATTATGAAGGGGTTGAAGGGCATAGACCTGTGCATCCCTATTGATGATATCAGCAAATATTCATTTGACAGGATGATTGACCTGCGCTGGGCGGTTGAGCCGTCTAATATTGGCCCCGGTTCGTTGTCGTGGAGAGCGTATGTATCTAATGACCGGTCGGATAATTTCGATAAGTTGTGCGGGGTAGTCTCGCGCCGCAAGTATTTCAATGTTCCGGTCAATAAGTCACTATTCACGGATAAAATCAAAGGTGTGAAGATTGGATTCTGCCCGGTAAACGGTTCAATAGTCCGGTCAATGCCGCCTGATTATGCCGAACCCACGATTAAACTGCTTTTGGCGGAGACCGGCGGCACCGTTGTGTTGGTCGGCAAGACGGAAGCATGGAGCCGAGATCTGCTCCAGATTAAAGGCGAGCGTATTTGTAATTTAATCGACAAGACATCTGAAGAAGAGATGATTGCCATATGCTCGCGCATGGATCTGATCATCGCTCCCGATACAGGCATTTTGCACATTGCCGGAGCATTAAAAAAGAAAGCAATCGGTCTGTTCGGTCCGATTAATCCGGATACGAGAATTGCGTATTACAAGACAGTTGTGGCGTTAGGCCCATACGAAGAAATGCAGTGTATCCCGTGCCACGATATCCCTGGGGCCTGTGATTGCGGAAAGCCGGGCGGCGCTCCATGCATGAGGCTAATTACTCCCGAGAGAATCGCCATGACTGCAAAGGCGGTGCTCCGATGATGAAAGAACAAATCGAAAAACTATCATGGTGGCATGTGATTACGTTTCCAGACGGGACCGTCACGCCCGGGCGCTGCGATTACCGGCAGGAAGAGCATTCCAAGCGGTTTCAGTTACCTGAAGACATGACCGGCTTGAATGTTTTAGATCTGGGCACATTTGACGGATATTGGGCAATCGAAGCAAAGAAGCGCGGGGCGGATGTTGTAGCCGCTGATCGCTGGGAGCCGATGCTGGAAACAGCAAAATTGGCGCTGGGCGCGTATGAAATCCCTTACTGCTGGCTGGGAAACCTGGATAAAACGAGCAGCGCAAATTGGATGCACGGGATGTTCGACATCGTCCTGTTCTACGGAATACTTTATCATTTGAAAAACCCATACGAGGGAATGCTGAACGCTGCAAGGTTTTTAAAGCCCGGTGGCCGGTTGTTTCTGGAATCAGCGGTCAACCAAGGGAAAATGGAAGGTGTATCAAGCGATATTCCTTTGCTTTGGGTGATCGATGAAGTTCACCACGGGGACGCGACGAATTACCACATGCCGAATGAAGCCGCAATTATTCAACTGGCGAAGATGGCTGGTCTGGAGCGGTACGGCGAGATCATTTACGGAGAGGGCGGCTTTCGGGTCGGAATGACATTTAAAAAACAGGGAGGTATGACATGAGTTACGCAATCACATCTTTAAAAGCATTTGACGGCGAAGTGACGGCCAGTGCTCAGGACGGCACT
Source organism: uncultured Verrucomicrobiota bacterium (assembly GCA_964402125.1). Taxonomy (GTDB): domain Bacteria; phylum Verrucomicrobiota; class Kiritimatiellia; order Kiritimatiellales; family Pontiellaceae; genus Pontiella. The sequence goes on along the minus strand of CAYOBH010000042.1, from coordinate 12,637 downwards.
TATGTCTATTTGGGGACCAATAAAGGCGACGTTATCCGCTACACCATTGCAGACGGAACAGTAACGACACTGACGAACGTGGGCGGAAAAATCGTATCAATGTCGCTGTATTCCGGCCTGCTGTATGTCGGCATCGACGGCGGTAAACTGGTTTCCGTGGCAACGACCTAAAAGGGGGTGCACCGTGGGATACGAGAAGAAGAAGAAAAGAAAGACGGCAGATAAATGCTGCATGCCTTCAACAGACTGGGAAATCGAGGAAGATCTTCGGGCAGTGACTAGGGCGGAGGCTGTCAAGGCCGATCCGGAACGCATGAAAAAGGTTAAGGCGCTGGCAAAGGAGAAGTTGGGAGAATACCAGCGGAAAAAGGAAGAGGCGCAGGAAGGCATTAACCTGGCCGCAGAATAGGAGGATTACTGTATGACGATTGATGTTACGAAAATACCGGAAGGATACACCGAAGAAGAGTGGGAAGGTCTGTCCGACGTTGAGAAGGGAGGGATCATTGAGTCCATAACCGAACCGGAAGGCGGGGAAGTTGACGAAACTATTCCCGAGGAAGAACTGAAGAAGATTGCCGACGATAATCTGGAAGATGGAAAGAAGCCGTATGATCCGCCAGCAGCCGACGATAACAAGAAGACCGATGACGATGCTGCCGTTACCGACGATGCACTTCTTTCATTCAAGGCAGTCGTTACCGACGATGACCTGAAGATTGAAGAGGTGGTCCCGGACGACTTGAAGAATGAATTGGATGAGTTGAAAAGCAAGTACGACGAAGGCGATATGTCCATCCATGAGTACACGGAGGCCCGCGACGCGATAAACCGCAAGATTTATAAGCATAACGCGGGGCTTGAAGCTGAGGCGAAGACTGAAATTATCTGGAAGAAAGAGCAATTTCACTTCCTGAAAAATCGGCCTGAATATCTCCCTGGCCAGCAGGCAGAGGCGACGGGTAAGATCCGCGCAAATGCGCTCTTCGGAGCCCTGAGTGAAACGATCAAAAGTCTTTCGCAGGATGAGGCGAACGCCAATCTTTCCGGTATGCAATTATTGGTTAAGGCTGATGGGATTGTCAAAGAAGCGTTTGGCCTGAAACAGAAACCGGTAGAAAAGAAAGAGGAAAAGAAGCCGCCGGCCCCGCTGCCGGACCACAAGACACTTTCTGACGTTCCGGCGGCTGGGAAAAACGACACGGCGGATGATGCGTTTTCACAGTTGGATAAACTCACAGGCGAAGCATACGAGGAGGCGCTTGAACGACTGACGCCCGAAATGCGCGATGCCTACCTGAGCAGGGCTTAATTATGGCTCTCATTAAAATAATAGGCGTCGGCGACGAACTGGTTTTTGATTTAGCCAGCGTTTCGAAAGACGCGAAACAAATTTCAATTTATCTCTGTGAGAAAGCAGGGAGAAAGGCGGTGTTGAAGATTGATGCTGATCGGACAATCCCAATCAAGCATTTTCGTCAGCAGAATGTAGGGCAATAGCCCTGAACATCGACCCAGGACGGTCTTAAACTTTTACGGAGGTTAAAGTTATGGCACAGACTATTATTGGTCTCAATGATGCCAAGGCCGTCAAAAGATACTCCGGGAATCTGGCGGTTGATGTAGGCAGAAAGGGTTATTTCACCCGGAAATTTATGGGCAAGGGAGAAGTCCCGACAAAACCCATCTGGCAGTTGACCGATTTGGAGGCGGATTCCGGCGAACAGGTCACGTATGACCTTTCCATGCAGCTGAACATGCAGCCCGTCGAGGGCGATGCTACCCTGCACGGCAAGGAAGAGAAGCTTTCTTTCTTCACGGACGCCGTTTACATCGATCAGATGCGCGGCGGAGCGAATTGCGGCGGACGCATGAGCCGCAAGCGGACCCTTCGCGATTTGCGGAAGATCGCAAAGGCGCGGTCCGTTGATTGGTGGGCGCGTGTGTTCGACGAGATCATTTTTATGTATCTGTCCGGCGCACGCGGAGTGAACACTGATTTTGTGTTCCCGAGCACCTACACGGGATTCGCCAACAACAGCCTGACGGCACCGGACACGAACCATATTGTTTATGGCGGAGTGGCCACGTCCAAGGCGTCGCTGACGGCGACCGACAAAATGTCAACCCTTCCTATCGACAAGGCTGTAGCCTATGCCGAAATGATGGGCGGCGGCGGAGCTGCTTACAGTGCGGTTCCGCAGATCCAGAAGTGCGACGTTGATGGCGAGGAAGTATTCCTGGTGGTCATGAATCCCTACCAGAAGTTCGATCTTCGCAGGAATTCGACAACGAACGATTGGGCGGACATCCAGAAGGCTCTTGCTACGGCAATGGGCAAATCGTCTGAATTCCTGAAGGGCGGATTGGGCATCTGGAATGGTTGTGTTCTGCACAGTCACCAGAATTGCATCCAGTTTTCCGATTACGGCACTGGCGCAGTCGCGGCAGTCCGTGCCCTCTTCCTTGGTGTGCAGGCGGGAGTCGTGGCATTCGGATCACCCGGCCAGGAATTGCGGTACGGGTGGAACGAGGAAACCAGAGATAACGGCAATGAGATTGTCATTTCGACACACACCATTTTCGGCGCCAAGAAGGTTACGTTTAACGGCAACGATTTCGGTGCAATGGCAATCGACACCGCCGCAACCAAACCATAATTGAAAGGAGGTTAAATTACCATGTCTAACACACTGAAAATAGCACCGGACCTTTACACCAAGCCGCCTAAAAGTGCCGTAGGCGGAGCGCGTTACGATTACAGGTCTATCGCGTTGGCTACGACCGATATGGTCACTACGCAGATTGTGGCCTTGGGAGTTCTTCCGGCTGGGCATCGCCTGATGGATTTCTTATTTGAGTCCACGGACATTGACAGCGCCACGTCCGCAGCCTTGACCGTAGGCATTCTGAATACCTACTACGGAGAAGAAGAGGCCAGCGCAACCAATGCAGCGGCATACAGTTCTGGCGGTGCGACAAATACGGCCACGGAGCCGGAACTTGTCTCCGGGCAGAACCTTGTTACCGCGTCAGACGTTGGACAGGCAGGGGGGCGGGCAACCAAGACCGCTACGCTGGATTTCACAAAGGATATCGGAGTGGATAGTTCCAAGGATCGCATTGTGGCGGTTCAGTTTTCCACTGCACCGGGTACGCCGGTGGCCGGAACAATCGGCCTCGGTTTGCTCATTGACCAGGATTAAACAAAAGTTATCGGGGAGGGTAACACCTCCCCGATAAAATACCATTGAGGAGGTAAAGCAAGATGCTGATTGAATGTTTGATAAGAAGAGAAGGCCCGACGACCGTTATTCTGGAAAGTACGAAATATATGTTCATGCCCATTCCAGGAAGTAAAAAAGGTGAAGCAACGACATCCGTGTGCGATATTTCAACGGAGAGGCACATAAATCACCTGCTCGCCACCGGCCAGTACCGGGAATATGATCAGGACAGGGCTATTGAGGAAGCAAAGAAACGCTCTGAAGAAAAACCGAAGTATGCTGGTTGCGCGATTGAAAAGTATCTTGATTCCGGGTACGTCGCTGTCAAAAAGGGTTCGTCTCATCCGTATGCCGGTCCTGACGGGATTTGGCGTAAAGATAAAACGGGAACGTGCTTCAAAACAGAAATTGAAGCCTATAACTTCCTACGGGAAGAGGTTGAAATGGCTGATAATGATCTTGAGGAAACAGTCAACGACCTTCTGCCCGAAGGTAAAAAACGAAACGGTAAATAAAAATGCTGGTATCCGATCTCATTCTTTCGGTTCTGCCGAGAGTTGGAAATATCGACAAACCAAATGGCATTTCAATATACAGGGCGGCAACGGCGATACAATCGCTGATTGCCAAGCGCCTTCTTGACCGGAAGTCTGATCTGCTGGCTACCGGTTCACTTGATGTGCAGGTTGCGGCTTTTGGTTATTATGCAACGCTTCCCGCTGATTTTCTATCTCTTGCCCAAAGACCGTATTCGGAAGAACTGTTCAATAACTGGATGGCGGGTACGGTCACGTCTTACGACACTGAAACAGGCGCCCTTGTCTTTAATTCCACGGCATCGAGCGGGACGGATACGCTTGATGAATGGGTTATCTCTTCCGCGGGAGTGCCTGGGAAATACGCGCAGAACATTGCCACATCAGCCACAAGTAACGTTGTGGGGTCTGGAGCCAAGTCATTCACGATTGAAACCGGTTTGTATATCACAGCCGGACAGTACCTTATCATTTCCGCCGAAAACTCGCCCGATGGGTGGGAAGGCGCACGGGAAAAACTCGAACCAAGTTACCTGAATGCCGATGATGACAAAGATGTTTTATGGTGGGAAACATACGAGTCAAACCAGTATGACAACGGAACGCCGTCACGCTATCAGGTGCTTGGAGATACCATTTATATCCGGCCAAAGCCGATTGTCGATGTGCTGGTAAAGGGGAATTATAACCAGCTCCCCGCGGCGCTGACACTTCCCACGCAGACTATCCCGTGGAAAGGAAAATTCGATGAAATATTCATTGAAGGTTCCATTATGATCATCGTCCAGGGGATTGCGGTTCCTGAAGCAAACCCGGCATTTATGGCCTTGTTCAATCGGGAATTCGACACCGTGATAAACAGCCGGGAGGCTCTTTTGCCCAAAACAAAAAGATTACGATACAGCGATTTCATGTGAGGTAGCTCATGGCTGATATTTACACCACGATTGACGGCGGGACACCGGAAGGCGGAGAGCAATCGCTTGTCGGAGAGATGGGTGAAGTTCTATCCATCGTCTCAAGTCAGATGAAGGACGAATTCAGCGTGGAGTGGCCGCCGTCGAAGATGTTGCCGTATGCAAATCTTGCCTTTCAGGAAATTATCAATTTGAAACCTGATGCATACCCCGTTGAGAGGGTGGTTCAGCTGGCAGCAGGAGCGAGGCAGTCTGTATCAGCCACGACAACTATTTCCGTGATGGCCGCCCTGTGCAATATGGGGACGACCGGGGCGGTTGTCGGCGCGACAATCACGCCGCTGAAGAAACAGGCGCTGGACCGGTTGTTGCCCGGCTGGATGACATACGCTGCCGGCCAAACCGTTTCGCACATTGTCCATGATGAATTAAACCCGCTGGTTTTTTATGTGTTCCCTCCACAACCGGCCACACCCAGTCAAATCAAGTTATTGGTCAGTGAACCGGTCCCGGAAGTTACGGCGGATACAACAGTTTTCCCGCTGGATGCATCGTACAAGCCTGCCTTTATCGATTACATGGTTTACAGGTGCTTGATCGAAGAGACGACCATTCCGAACGCAAACGCGAAAGCGGCGGTATTTTATAATAAATTCCTGCAAGATTTAGGGCTGAAAGCGACGGTAGCAAAACAAGTCGGTGAAAAATAAATGCTTATTTCCATTGACTCATTTGGCGGAGTGGCGCCTAAAATAATCGATCCGTCATTATTGCCTGCCGGAAAGTCGCAGATGGCGAAAAATGTCAGGACGGACAAGGGCGGTCTCACGCCTATTTGCGAGGATATGCCCGTGGAAACTCAATCACGGGCGGGGGTCATCCTATCTGTATACAGATACCAAGATGGGAAGTTTTTCAGTTGGCTGTCGGACGTGGATGCCGTAACTGCCCCGGTATCAAATGACAGCCATAAGCGGGTTTATTTCACGGAAAACGGCGAGTTTCGTGTAACCGACAAAAATACCTATAAACAGGGCGGCACGGAATATCCGATGGTGTCGTACAATCCGAGTCCCCCAGCGCCAGAAACAGCGCCTATTGTAGCCAGCACCGGCGGCAAGGACCCCGTAACAACTCTTACCATCACCAATAACGCATCATCGGAATCAAACGGGACATATGATTTGCTTTTTACGGGCGGAGGCGGGACCGGCGCTGCTGGGACATACACGGTGCTCAATTCCGCTATTACGATGGTGTCTCTGACCACCGGCGGCGGCTATACGTCAAATCCCACAGTATCCACGCAATCAGGCGGCGGCTCGATTGTGGCGTCCGGCGTGAGAGATGCGACACTAATTGAAACAAGAGGGTACGTTTACACGCTGGTCAACGGTTACGGGGCGGAAGGGCCGCCGTCACCTGTCTCGGAGCTGGTGGATGTTTATGACGGAGATCTGGTCAACATTACGGGGCTGGATACGTCCGCGGACAGCGATTACAACATCACAAAGAAAAGAATTTACCGCCTGAATCAAAGTTCGTCAGGTTCGGAATATCAGTTTGTGGCGGAGATCGGCATCGCACTGTCATCATATGACGACGAGATCGAGGATGCCAGCCTTGGGGAACTCTTGGCCTCGGCGGAATGGGATGGGCCGCCGATAGGAATCAAGGGGATTATCTCCCTGCCGAATGGTTCTTTAGCCGGGTTCGTCGATAATATACTGTGTTTTTCTGTGCCGTATTATCCTCATGCCTGGCCGGTATCATACCAAAGGTACGTCGATAAGCCGATTGTGGCGCTTGGCGCGTTCGGAACAACGGTAGCCGTTTTGACATCCGGGCGGCCATACCTGGCCGTCGGAAGCCATCCGTCTAATGTGGTCATGGAAGCCATGGATTTGGGTCACGCCTGCATGTCTAAAAGAGGGACGGTGCAGGCGGGAGACGTGATTGTCTATCCAGCGCCGGACGGTCTGGTCGCCGTGGGGCCATCCGTGCGCGAAGTGCTGACCGATGACATTATCAGCCGGGAAGACTGGAATGAAAAATATAATCCGTCTTCTATCACGGCGTTCTATTGGGAGGGCCACTATGTCGCATTTTGCAATATCGGACGGAGAAACTTTGGATTTATCTTCAACATCAAAACGAAAGAATTAACTGATTTAACGTTTTACGCAACCGCCGGATACCGTGACCCGGGTACGGGAATATTATTTTTGGTGAAATAAATGGCTTATTCTTGGTTTATTGACGGTGTGCGATGGACAGGCGAAGTCCAGACAGCCGAACCATATACAGGCAATCCGCTTTCCGACCCGGACCTGAATGAGCACACCGCAAGCTTGCCGCAAATTATTTGCTCCGTTGTTCTTGCGCAGGATAAGGACTGTTTGATTCTTTTGGATGGTGCCGGGTACTATAGACTGCCAACCACGGCCGACATGGAATATCTCCTGGAAAATGGTTTGACCGCGGAAATACTTATCGCCCGTTTGGCCTCCCGGAAAATATATCTGCGCGGGGTTGGCGAGCGCTCGACAATAATGCTTTTGGGCAATCAGTTAATTTCCACGCTTTACGAAAATATTACCATGGTTGCCCTTGGGGGCGCGGATTATGATGTCGCCATCAATAAATGCATCCTTGCTTCGTCGCTTCACTATGATGATCCCGTGTATGGAGATACGTATTATCATTACGCTTATTCGCTCTTGCTGTACGGGGTTGTAAACTCCGGATATAATCAGCATCCGGCAAACATCGCCTACTCCCAAGCCATCGGGACTCAAGCCCAGACCATATATGGCGCCCATCTGCGGGCGGCCGATTTATCCCAGGTGTCACTGGAAAAAGTATCCTACACCGAAATCACGGGGAAAACAGGCTGGACGGATTACGAGTGTATCAACACCTATGCCGCGAAGGATGTCGCCCTGGACGGGACAAACGGCTATGGGCCGGAAAACGGCGCTTACCGGATCACCTATGATGAATACGAAGATGAGGCAGTGCCAACACTGACGGGATTGACTATTTCACCATCGACATCCTACATGGCCCCTTGGAGATCCGTGCAGCTTACCGTAACGGGAAATTATTCGGATGGAACGGCTGTGGACGTAACCGCGTCATCAGCATACGCTTCATCGTCTGAAACGATTGCGTCCGTGTCGTCTTCCGGGCTGGTAAAGTCTCTCTCTACGGGGCTAACATCCATCACAGCGACGATGTCCGGTTTCACGGCAACCGCCTTGATTGTTGTTCAAAACGTTCTTCCGCGCACCGGAAGCCAGATTGTCGCCTTTTCCGCCAACAGCGGCGCATATCGCTCGATGGAATACAAAACAAAAAGATATAAATTCAAGCCGGCAAGCCTGTCCTGCATAAAAGTGATTGCTGATCAATATCCGGTGGAAGTCGATGTTGTTTATCCGTCACTCAAAAGGGCGCAGTCTATCAGCGTGACATCGAGCAAGGCGCAGCGAATAAAGTCGGCGCTGGTGGATTGCTGCGAAATTGTAATCAGGGGAAATTCTCAGGTGTCGGCGGTGTTTCTGGCATCGTCGATGGATGAGTTGCCATTATAAAGGAGAGCATATGAAGTGCGATTATGTGATTTTAATGCCGGGTAATCCGTCGAGTAATATTCAGTCGATGAAGGCCGCTGTTGTGATTATCGACCTGATAGTCAAGCAAAAGGTTGTCATTCCAATAGTTTCGCAAAGCTGTAATATTTATAATGCGAGGAACGGGTGCTTGAAGAACCAGAAAAACGGGTTCCGGAAGGATCAAAAGCCTTTCGAGGGGGTGATTGACGACTATGACCGGATGATCTGGATTGATTCAGATAATCTCATAAACTCAAAAGATGTCGAGCGTCTTCTTTCCCACGACGTTGATATCGTGGCCGCATGGTACAGGCAGAAGCCAGCAGGGGAGATTGACGATACAAACAAGGCCGCTTGCGGGTATTTTAATAGGGAAGCTGGGTACGGAAGTATTCGGGCGCTGACCGCCGGGGAACTGAAAAAAGCCGAAGGACTGATTGAAGTCGATTATGCCGGTATGGGCCTCATGATTGTAAAGAAAGGCGTTTTCGAGAGGATGGAATATCCTTGGTTCAGGTCTAACATCATTGAATGGGCGGAGAACGGCGTGGAGATGGCGGATATTGAGACGGACGACGATGGATTTTGCAACCGGGCGAAGCAGCTGGGATTCAAGATTTACGTTGATCCGAAGGTTTACATCAAACACGAGAAGTTGATGGCGATATGATCATCATGCCACTTGATGAAAAGAGCGTCAATGATGTCTTGGCCCACCTATGGCCGCGGGGGCAAGATGAGTTGGAGAAATTTAATTCAACAGCCGGAGAATTGAGGCTCCGATTCTTGGGGATGATTGGGAAGCCATGGACGTTTGCATTTTATCATGATGGGCCATGTGCCTTATGCTTTATGGAGTCAATCGGAGAAATGAAGTGGCGAACGTGTTTTGCCGCCACGGAAGAGGGATTTAAAAAGATATGGTTCCCTCTGACCAGATTCATGAAAAGAATCAGCGATGAGATTGTCAGGGACGGAGGGCATATTGAGTGCCTTTCTGGTAATCCCGGCGCTCAACGATGGTTTGAGGCAATGGGATTCAGGCTGATTTCCAGAAATGAAATTGACAAATATATAAAGTTTGGTAAAATGTAATCATGCCATAGGACATGGCGCAGAAATTAAGCGAGGTGTTCTATGTGTATGGGTGGCGCTCCGAAAACTGGTCCTACGCCAGAACAGCAAGAATCTTCCCGAATCAATCAAGAAATGTGGGATTATTATCAGACGAATTACCGGCCTATGGTGGAGAGGTACACCCAGGACGCGCTTAATCCCGTCACGCAAGAACTTGAATCAAAGCAGATCGCCGGACAAGTGAATGCTGATGTCATGAAGCAGGCAAAGCCCGTGTCGCCGGGCAACGCCATTGCCAATCAAAAACACATGATGAATATTGCCGATGTAAACGCCATTGGGCAGACAGAAGGTCAGATGGCGGCGAAAAACCGTCAAATCGGAAAACAGGAAAACGTGGTGGATATAGGCCGAAGGCAAGTCACGAAGGCCATGGCCGGCCTGGATGAGCTTGGGCGCGATTCCGCCGTAGTAGCGGCCAGATACAATCAGACAAAGCAGAACGAGAGCGCAACATTGGCGAATAACATTGGTTCGCTTGTTGGCAGTGTTGCTGGTGCCGCAGCAGGAGGAATGTCAGCGGCGAAAGGGCCGAGCAGAACAGGGAAGGGAGCTTTGATATACGGGTCCCCTGAATACGAAGAACTCGCAAGGAAGTGGGGTTACTAATGGATGTCATAGCGATAAAAAACAATGAATTGCCGTATTCCCGCGATGAAATCAGAAAGGCAATCTGTTCCATCGGAGAAAAAATAAAAGATATCCCAGGTTCATTAATTGGCGACTCTCCTGAATATCTTGAGGTATGCCCGCTGAAACACACATTTGTGGATGGCGCATACGTCAGAGAGATATTTCTTCCAAAAGGGATGCTGTTTGTCACCAAGATTCACAAGAAAACCCACCCGTATTTCATCATGAAAGGCGATGTCTCTGTGCTGACTGAAGATGGCATCGTCAGAATTCAAGGGCCTCATGCCGGAATAACCGTGGCCGGAACGAAGCGTTTAATCCTGACTCACGAGGACACAATCTGGATCACTGTCCATGCGACAAACGAGACAGACATATCGAAAATCGAAGAGGAAGTAATCGCAAAAGACTTCAATGAATTTTATATCGACACGGAAAGAGAGGCATTATTATGACTTGGGCTGCTATTGTAGCCGGTGGAGTCGCAGTCGCCGGGACTACTGCAGGCATGATTGTGGCAAATCAGAACAGGGCGGACGCTCCGGATAATTCGCTATCTTATAAATCCGCACAACTGTTGAGGGCGGATTACGATGATTGGAAAAAGAATTTTGCTCCGATAGAGCAGAATCTTTTGAAGCAAATATCGTACAATAATCCTTCAGTTCTTCCGAACGCGCTGGATAAAACAGAGGATACAGTTGAAAAAAGTTATCAATCAATGGGCGGAGTTCTTGAACGCCAGGCGGCAGGGCTGGGCATTGACCAGACACAGCAACAGGAAGCAACGGGCAGGCGGCTGCTGGATTTGAATAAGAACAAAACACTGGCCAGCGCGGAAAACAATACCAGGGCAAATATCCGGAAGATGGATGAGTCTATCCTTTTGGGAACGGTGAGGAGGTAATCTTATGACTGGAATGATGACGGTCGGTAACGATTATAAAAATCAGGCCATGACCGGGTTTCTAGGCGATGCCAAAGAAGAGAAAAGAAGAAATCTCGTAAACTTAGGCATAGACGAGCAAAACGCGGCGGAGAAAGCGCAGCAAACAAATTCAGCCGTAGAGGCCGCGACTATGGTTGGGATGTTGCTGGCAAGAATCGTATAGGTGATGAAATGGAAAGAATCATGAGCGACCCGGTGGGAGCCGGAGTTAATTCGTTTGTCAAGGTGCTTGGGGTTTTGGATCATCTGGAAACGTCAAAGCAGCGAAGAGAGCTTATGGCCCAGCAGGAGGCAGACAGGAGGATACAACGGGAGCGTCAGTCAAAACTTGATACGCGGCAGGAAGAATTATGGAAGCGCGAAGACGAGCAATACTTTGGACGTAAAAATCTAGGCCATGCCGTTTCTGCATACTCTAAAATGCTTTCCGCAGGAGATAAATTCAATCCATCAATGCTTTCGCCCGAGGAATTATCTTCGGTGCTGTCTATTGCGGCAAAGAAGGAAATTCTAAAACCAGACGGAACGATAGATAATGAAAAGATTAATTCTATCAACTATCTTGATAATTTAATCCGGAACAATCCTGCTCTTAATGACGCCATGGCACAAGGTAAGCAGGCAAGTATTGATGTTTCCGCCGTTCCGGAGTTGAGCAAGGCGCTTAATGATGTTTACGGCGAGTCCTTCAGGCAGGGGACGCCTGAAAAAATCTATATTGATTTCAGTAACAAAGAAAAATCAACCATCGCATTCGGCCTGAGAGGAAAAGACGGAGTAGAAAAAGTAATGACCTGGGGGGGGGTGGATGACCCCAACGCGCCGATTCAGCAGATTCCGGCCCCGCTGTTGTCCATGCAGATAGGTTCCCTGAAAACTCTTTCCGGCCTTGTAAGACAGCTGGAGGCTGAATACGGAGCAACCCCGTTGTCTCAAAAGGTCATGCAGGCGGAAGAGACGCGAAAAAAGAACGCGGATGCGTTTCAGGCTTATCAGAAATCAGGCGGAGACAGTAAAAAGTTTGTCGAATTGATGGTTGCTTCGGGAGCGGGAAGCAAGGAAATAGGCGAATACCAAAAGATATTCGATTTGTCGTCTCCTGAATTAAAATCTTCAAAGGGAAATGAAGTGAATGATCTTCTTACAATAGAAAAGAAGTACGGAAAAAACTCTCCGCAGGCAAAAAAAATGAGAGAACTCATGTTCGGCGGAAAGAAAGGCAAAATGTACCGCAAGAACCCGAAGACCGGCGATGATGAAATGTCCGAGGATGGCGGGAATACATGGGGAGCGAGATTTTCCCCTAAGCAGAGAACGTTATCCAGTGGCCACGGGAGGAAAACTGAAGTCAAGAATTCCGCTTCTGATTTCAAGAGAGCGAATGACGATTATGATGAATATTGGATTACTGAATACAGTAAAAATGCACAAACAGAAGACGGAAAGAAAATTGATATAAAACAACTCCTTAACAGTAAATCCAAGGAAGATGATAACTTCACGCTGGGCAACAATGTTGTTAAGGGCAGGTTCAGCGACGGAGGGGAACCGCTGACGGTTAAGCAATTGTACGAATACGGCAAAACTCAGCTTAATTCTTATCTCGAAAATGGAATGAAGC
>CAYOBH010000041.1:1693-17831 GCA_964402125.1 uncultured Verrucomicrobiota bacterium | reverse complement strand
GAAAACAGTCATTAACCGCTGAAACACTAATTTGCGGTTCAGACACCAACCCTAGGATCTCATTTACGACAGCATATTGCTCTCGCCCCCAAGAAACATCAGGCGCGGGCAAATCAGCATCATCACCAATCAGAAAACCTCCCGTTGAAGAATACAATTCTTCTAGAACCCGATTTTGTATCGCCAATGAAGGAATCGGGATTTGTCTATTTTTCAACATTTCGTCAGCAAAATTCCAACTCTGCGAATTTTCTTCCTGCTCGAGTACATAATACAAATATCCGGGGAGCACTCCGCACCGTTCAAGCTCGTCCAGATTGAGGCGTAAAACATCAACGGCCTTTTCATAAATAACAAGCGACTCCCATCGGTCAAACGGCCCAATATCTTCGAACAGCTGCTCCTTAACCGTTCCTCCAGAAGAAAATTCAAACCTCAACCCCGGGCGGGCGGGGAGCCGCTTTTTTAGCTCCTTAGTATCCATCGACGGGATCTCAAACTTTATTCGTTTTATCGGCTCAAATATCGAAACAAAGGGCGATTCATCAGGATCCAGAGCATCCCCGACCAATGTCCGTTTAAATATCAAATCTCCCGCTCTGACATCTTTCAGACTCACCCCCTGCTCGAAAGTCAACAATTCTCCAAGCACGACCTCTTCTACGCCAGCATCCTTCATTAGTTGACGGACACGATCCTCAGGCATAAGCACCTTGAGAGCCGTCGCACAGCGGTTGGCTTCCTGCTCCGCTCGTTCTTTAGCTCTGCGATCTGCCTCTTCGATCTCCTCTGGTGTGGCATCGGGCCTCTGCTTAACAATGCGATTTCTATAATCCCGCATGAAATCATCATCCTTAGGAGAAGGAATACTGGACGCCACATGAGCTTCCATAAGCTTCACCGCTGGAGAAATGGATAGTTTTTTCTGACGGGGAAACTGCACCAGCGCTTCCGCAGCATCGCAACTTTCCAAACAAAGCCTTTTCTCAAGCTCATCTTGCGGCACAGAACTCTCGCCAACACCTCGCATGTGGATTTCATATTTCAAAAAATCCCGATAATCCGCTTTGTTCAAATAAGGAGAGCCAAGAGCTACCTCCGAAACGTTAAGATCACAACCCAGCAAAGCTGCGGATTCACGAACAGATGAAAACAGGACGACCTCTTCCCTAAGTTTATCCATGAGCTTGCCCAAGCGCTCTAAGTTTTCGCAATAATGGAAAAAACCAGACGCCCCGAACCTTTGCTGCCCCGAGTTACGCACATCTATTTTAAAATGCTTAACCTTCCCGTCGACAGACTCATGCCAACATTCCGAATCGAAAGAATCGCACTCAACAATCGGGAAACTTTCCTCATACTGTTTTTCCAAATCAATTTTTGACAGAAGACAGTCTCCGACAACCTCGCCCAGCTGTTGTTCGATCTCGAACAGCCTCTGATCCAAAGATTGGTGTATAGAGGAGTAAGCATTCCTGCCGCGCAAATCACCTACCCCCTGCGAAAGATCGCGTGCCATATAATCACCCGCATTATGGCACATTTTATTAATCACATGCTGTCTTGCACTGGCATCAATGCCACCTAGCTTACTCTCCAAATCTCGCTTTTCTTTCTCAACACACTGAACCCAGTGATCAACAATCAGACCAAGCTGACCAGACTTCTTTTTTCCTTCTTCAGAAAAAAGGTATTGCTCCAGTCTGGATTGCAGATAACACGGAAGAAATTCATCAGGATCCTTGAGACGAATAATGAAACATTTTTGATCTCGAACGGCTAAAGAATGTCCCGCTGGAAGACTCTTTTTAATCCGCCCATTTTTAACAGGAATTTCGACTTCAAGTCGCTTTCCCGGAAGCTTCCTGTAATCGTCAACATTAACCCCGTGCGTTAAATAAGGTTTCGAACGCCAACGACCATTCGCTGAATCCACTACGGTCAGAAACAGAAAATCGCCATCACCGCGTCTAGACTCTTTTCCTGCAAAATCATTCATGCACCAGAAAAAATATTTTGACGCAATCAGATCTCTCGCCTGAAGCTCACAGAACGACTTCCACCCAATCTCTGCAACATCTCCAAGGCACACTGTGTCTTTTTTTTTCGTCATAGCTAATCTCCAGCTTAGGGTTAACGTTCATCATCACCTTGATGATTTTCATTATTAATTCGTGCGACTGCTGAACGTTCCCTACCGCTTAAACGTAGATTTTCATGGCTTAGAATAGCACACCTCAATTCAATGATGGAACCAAAATAGGAGGTAAGTGGGTCATAAAATGTCACTGTAGAAAATTTCGCCAAATTTATTACAGGGACACGCTGTGACCTTCCGGAGCGCGTAATCTTGCGGCTCAACAATTCAAAAGGATACGCGAAATGAATTCGATGCAGCGCTGCAAACATTGCAACTGCGGATTGACAAGGGACCATCTTCAGTCGGAAAGAGTGGAACTTGTTTACCGCGATTGGACGACCGGGGACCATTACACCAAGCAGGAGCTTGTCCCTGAGCACCACCCTGTCAGCGAAATCCAAAGGGTGATCCGAAGTTATCTCTGCCCGTTCTGTCGGAGGGAATCGGAGTTTGTGTATCGTTGGAAAATACTCAAGACTGGGGAGCGTTCGTTGAAAACCGCTGACGAAGAGCTGAGTCCCGAAAATGAATTTTTCGCGCGTCACAAGACCCGATTACGCGAGTTCACGCGCTCTGGAAGGGATGCCGGAATGCGAAGGCGGCGAACCGGCCCTGCGGGAACGAGGGATGACGGAATGAACCGGAACATTTTGTACAGCAGAGTATTAGCTGCTCAATCCGCCTTTAATCTTTTTTCTGCTGTTCATTCGTCCGCGCGGATTTTACCTTTGCCGCTTAACCGTTGGGAGTCGATTTCTGTGAGCCAAGTACCGTTTTGCCATCTGCATTTTCATACCTGCTACAGCCTGCTGGACAGTGCTGTAAAAATTAAAGACGCCGTAAAGACGGCCCGTGATCTGGGGATGGAATATCTTGCCATGACCGATCACGGGGTGCTGTACGGTGCGGTGGAGTTTTATAAGGCCTGCATGGGCGCGGGGATTAAGCCGATTATCGGTTGCGAAGTGTATGTGGCACGCCACGGCGTGGAGGAAAAGAGCTCGCAGCGAAATAATATGCATTTGGTGCTGCTGGCGGAAACGCAGGAGGGCTACGCCAATCTCGTTCGGCTGGTTTCGAAGGCGCATCTTGAGGGCGTTTATTATAAGCCGCGTATCGATAAAAGCTGGTTGCGGGAATACGGAAAAGGGCTGATCGGTCTCTCGGCCTGCCTCGGCGGCGAGGTGACGGAAGCGTGTAAGAACGGCCACATCGAGCGTGCGGTGGAGCTGGCGAGCGAGTATTCTGAACTTCTCGGCCCGGGTAACTTTTTTCTGGAGATTCAGGATCACGGCCTTTCCGACCAGAAAGTGGCCAACCGCAATCTGTTTGAAGTCGCAAAGCGCACCGGCCTTCCGCTGGTGGCCACGAACGACGTCCACTATATCCGCAAGGAACATGCGGAGGCGCACGATGTGCTCATCTGCCTCCAGCGCAACGATCTCGTGGCCGACCCCAACCGCCACCGCTACGAGGGCGATCAGTTTTACATGAAGAGCGGCGCGGAAATGGCGGCGCTCTTCCCTGACCATCCCGAGGCGATCGCCAACACCGTCGAGATTGCCCGGCGCTGCAACGTGGAATTTTTCTTCCCGGAAAAGGCGGAAGACCTTCATTTTCCGGTCTTTCCGCTCCCCGAAGGCTTCGAGAAGGGCCTCGACTACCTGATCCACCTCGGTAAACTCGGCCTGAAAAAGATCTACGGCATCGAGGATCTGGACCACCCGAAGGACGAGCGCGAGGAGGAGATCAAGAAGCGCTTCCACTACGAAGTGAGCGTGATCGTCAAGACCAACTACATCAACTATTTCCTGGTCGTCGCGGACTTTATTCAGTGGGCACGGAACAACGGTGTTCCAGTCGGCCCCGGCCGCGGGTCCGGCGCGGGCTCGCTGCTGGCCTATTCGCTGGAAATCACAACCATCGACCCGCTCAAGTATAACCTCATTTTCGAGCGGTTTCTGAATCCCGAGCGCGTATCACCGCCCGACTTCGACATCGATTTTTGCCCGACTAAGCGGCAGTCGGTGATCCAGTATGTGCGCGAAAAATATGGCGAGGACTGCGTCGCCCAGATCATCACCTTCGGAACGCTGGGTGCAAAAACGCTGATGCGCGACCTGGGTCGCGTGCTCGAAATCCCGCTCTCCTACTGCGATAAACTGGCTAAATTGATTCCTGAAACGCCCGGAATCACGATTGAAAAGGCGCTGGCGGAAAGCCCCGACTTTAAACGGGCGGCCGAGACCGAGGAGGATGCGCGGCGGATCATGAAATATGCTCGGCTGCTCGAAGGCCTGCCGCGCCATACCGGCATGCACGCCGCCGGCGTGGTGATCGGCGAAAAGCCGCTGATCGAAATCATTCCCCTCACGGTCGAACCGAAGGAAAAGCTGACCGTCGTCCAGTTTGAGAAGGGGCCGACCGAGATGATCGGCCTGCTGAAGATGGACTTTCTCGGCCTGAAAAACCTGACGACCATCCACGAGGCCTGCACCCTGATTCAACGTAACCACGGGATCGACATCGATCCGGAAAAACTGCCGATCGACGATACCGCGACCTTCGAGCTGCTGGCGCGCGGCGATACGGTGGGCGTGTTCCAGCTGGAATCGGGCGGCATGCGCGACACGCTGCGGCAGGTCGGCCCGGACTGCATCGAGGACATCATCGCCATCCTGGCGCTCTATCGTCCCGGACCGATGCAGTTCATCCCCACCTACACCAAGCGCAAACACGGGCTGGAAAAGGTCGAATACGACCACCCGCTGCTCGAGGATATCCTGAAGGAGACCAACGGCATCATCGTCTACCAAGAGCAGATCCAGCAGGCCGCCCAGAAGCTGGCCGGGTTTACGCTCGGACAGGGCGACATCCTGCGCCGCGCCATGGGCAAGAAGAAACCGGAAGAGATGGCCAAGCAGCGCACCAATTTTGTCGCGGGCTGCAAACGGGTAAACGGAATCGACGAACGGCTGGCCAACACGATCTTCGACAACATCCAAAAGTTTGCGGAGTATGGCTTCAACAAGTCGCACTCCACTGCGTATGGATTTGTCACCTACCAAACCGCTTGGCTGAAGGCGCACTATCCCGCCGAGTTCATGGCCGCCCTGCTCTCGGGCGAAATGGGCAACTCCGACAAGCTGACCGGCTTCATCGGCGAAACCAAGGAGATGGGCATCGACGTCCTTCCGCCGTGCGTCAACCAGTCCATCGCCCGCTTCAACGCTATACCGGATGGTAGCGGCATACGCTTCGGCCTCGCGGCCATCAAGGGCGTCGGTGAAGGCGTGGTGGCGGAAATCGTGAAGGAGCGCGACGAAAAGGGTCCCTACAAGGGATTGCTCGATTTTTGTGCGCGCGTTCCCGGCGCCAACAAGAAGGTGCTCGAAAGCCTGATCCGTTCCGGCGTCTTCGATTTTGCCGGCATCCACCGCGCACGCCTCTTCGCTGGCATCGACATCGCCATTGGCCGCGCCTCCGAAGCGGTCAAGGACAAGAAGTCCGGCCAATGCTCCATGTTTGACCTGCTCGATACCGGGACCGCCGAGTCGCCGGGAAACAGCGACGAAGAACTGCCGGACACCAAGCCCTGGTCCGAATCCGAAATGCTCGCCGCTGAAAAGGAGTTGATCGGCTTCTTTATTTCCGGCCACCCGCTGACCCGACACGAATGGACGCTCAGCCACTTTGCACTGACGCGCATGAAGGACATCCAGCAGCAGACACCCGGAACCCGCACGCGCTTGGGCGGCATGGTGGTTGATGTACACAAGCGCTTCACGAAGAAGGAGCAGAAACCGATGGCCACCTTCCGGATCGAAGGCCTGGGGGGCGCGATCGGCGCGATCGCCTTTCCCGGCCCCTTCGAGCAGTACGGCTCACTGCTGGTCGAGGACGCCACCCTGATGTTCGGCGGCGTCATTATGGAAGAGGATAACGGCGACTTGAAACTCCAAGTAATGGAAATCTTTCCACTGGAACAGGCCGCCGGCATCTTTTGCGATCGCGTCAGCATCCATCTCCCCGAAATGGGGGTGAACCAGCAAATCACCGAAACCCTGCGCGAAATTACCAGCGAGTTCCGCGGATCGACCCCGCTACGTTTCTGCATCGAGTTTCTCGACGGGCCGAAGGTGTTTATCAACGCCGACCATGCTTTCAAGGTACGCCCCTGCGCCGAACTAGAACGCCGGATCGAGCAAACCATCGGCGAAGGCCTCGTCTACATCGCCGCGAAATCCGATGCACTCCGCAATCCGACGCCCGAACGAAAGTGGCAGAAGAGGTAGTAGGTCAACATTCCATGAAACACAAACCTGCACATTTGATTGAATACGCGGCAGTCGTAACCCTAGGCGGACTAATCCGCATTCTTCCGCTGCGTGCGGCGCTCGGGCTGGGCTGGGTTGCGGCGGCAGCCACCCATTTTCTGGGGCGCATTCATGTGGAGCGGACGCATAAACGGATTCGCGAAGTACTGAGTGCCGACACGCCCAATAAAGAAGTCCGCCGCATTGCGTGGATCGCTTGGCGCAATCTGATTTTTAATGCGATCGAGGGTTTCCGCTTCACGAAGCTGACGCCGGACGCAGTCCGCAAGCAGCCACTGGCCCTGCTGGAGCAGGATCTCAAACGGATCTGCGACGAATGCGAAAATGGATTCATCCTTGCCACGCCGCACATGGGAAACTGGGAAATCGCGGGAATCGCCGCCGACCTGCTGGGTTTCCCGCTGTTCGTGATTGTACGCAAACAGCGCAATCCGCTCATCAACGATTACATTAACAGGATGCGCCAATCGTTCAATCTGGAGCTGGTTTTCAAGGAAACCAAAATGTGGCACGGCGTGGTAAAACGGATTCAGGATGGGAAAATTATGGGAGTATTGCCGGACATTAACAACCGCCGCGGAATCACTGTCGATTATCTCAACGGCAAGGCCACCATTGCTCCGGGGGCCGCTTATTTTGCGCAGATGGCCAATTGCCCGATCTGCCCGGTTGTCGTCCGCCGAATCGGTTGGACGCAACACGACGCCACCCTCTTGGATCCCATTTATCCCGATCCCGAAGCGGACCGAACCGAGGATCAGCAGCGCATGATGCAGGAACTCATGAGCGCACTTTCAGAAGAAATCCTGAAGACGCCGGAACAATATTTCTGGCATAACAAACGCTGGGTGTTGGCCTGAGTGGAGTTGAGATTGCCGATTGACGATTGCCGATTGAGGATTGACGATTGAGGATTGACGAGTGAGGAGTGACGATTGGGGAGTGACGATTTTTGATTTGCGACTCTGCAACGCCTCAGAGAAAAATACGAAATACGAAATACGAAATACGCATTACGAATCACGCATTACGAATCACGAATCACGTATTACGTATCACGCATTATAAACGAAAGGAAACGCCATGTTCATTGTACACGTATTCGTTCACGTAAAACCGGAGTGCGTCGCCGATTTTAAAGCGGCCACCATCGCCAACGCACAAAGCTCCATTCAGGAACCGGGCATCGCCCGCTTCGATTTTCTAGAGCAGCAGGACGATCCCAACCGCTTTGTGTTGGTGGAGGTGTATCGCACGCCCGAAGACGCGCTGAAGCACAAAGAAACCGCGCACTATGCTACGTGGCGCGACACCGTCGCCGACATGATGGCCGAGCCGCGATCGAGCATTAAATACAGCAACCTTGCCCCTGACGAGGATGGTTGGGACTCCTAATAAATCTTTACCACCCGCTCTGCTGGAGCACACCGAGTCACAGAGAAAAACTCCGTTTCTCTGCGCCTCCGTGGTAAAAAAATATTAATTCAATTCTGCTGATCAGCGCAGATGTCACCAGACATATTTGCAATGTGATGTCAAATATCCTTGATTTGTGGCAGTGATAAAATCTGTCCAATAACATTACTTCCGCCGACTCGGATTGGAACGAAAAACCGTAGACGGAAGCATCCTGCTCCGTTATGCACGACCCGATCCAAGACAACGGAGCAGGATGCTTCCGTCTACGTTAAGCTATACAAGCTTCTTCAGGCCGCCCATGTAAGGCCAGATCGCTTCCGGCAGGTCGATCGAGCCGTCGGCGTTCTGGTTGTTTTCCATGATGGCGATCACGAGGCGCGGCAGCGCAACGCCGGAGCCGTTGAGCGTATGGACGAACGCGGGCTTGCCGTTTTCATCGCGGTAGCGAATGTTGGCGCGGCGCGCCTGGTAATCCTTGAAGTTGGAGCAAGAGGAAACCTCCAGCCACTTATCCTGCGCCGGAGCCCATAGTTCGATGTCGTAGCACTTGGAGGCGCTGAAGCCGAGGTCGCCGGTGCAGAGTTCGATCACGCGGTAGTGCAGTCCGAGTTTCTGGAGCACCCGTTCAGCATCGGCGGTCAGCTTTTCATGCTCCGCTTCGGAGGTTTCGGGCGTGGTGAATTTAACCAGCTCCACTTTGTCAAACTGATGGACGCGGAGCAGTCCGCGCGTATCTTTACCAGCAGAACCAGCCTCGCGGCGGAAACAAGGGGTGTAGGCCGTATGCAGAATCGGCAGTTCCTGATCGATGATTTCGTTGCCGTACATATTGGTTACCGGCACCTCGGCGGTCGGGATGGGATACAGTCCGTCGAGCGGCACATTATACATGTCCTCCGCAAACTTCGGTAGCTGGCCGGTCCCGGTCATCGCCGTGGCGTTGCACATAAACGGCGGTGCAATTTCCGTATAGCCGTGCTCCTCAGTGTGCAGATCGAGCATGAACTGGATCAGCGCGCGCTCCAGCTTGGCACCGCGTCCTTTAAACAGCGGAAACCCGGAGCCGGCAATCTTGGCGCCGCGCTCGAAATCGAAGATGCCCAGATCCGCGCCCAGATCCCAGTGCGGCTTCGGCGTGAAGTCAAAGGTTTTCTTTTCGCCCCACGAGCGCACCACCGGATTGGCGGTTTCGTCCTTACCGACCGGCGTGGTGGCCGACGGCATGTTCGGAATAAACAGCAGACCATCGCGCAGCTTGCTGTCCACCTCGCGTAGCTCCTCGTCGAGCGCAGAGATCCGATCGCCCATCTCGCGCACCTGAGCCTTAATCTCCTCCGGATCTTTGCCTTCTTTAATCATCAGGCCGATGCTCTTGGAAATACGGTTGCGCTCGGCCTTCAGCTCCTCGGCTTCGGTCACCATCGCGCGGCGGCGGCTGTCGAGTTCCAGTACGGCGTCCACATCGACGTCGACATTACGGTTGCGCATTGCGGTTTTTACTGCTTCGGCATTTTCACGAATAAAACGAATGTCCAACATATCTCGCTCCCTTGATTAAAAACGGTCGCTATTATTCGCCGAAGCCTCCCCTTTTTGAAAGCGGGAATTAGTATTTTTCATCTCCTGCCGTCACGTAATCCATTCCTCTGCCAGCACACCGTCTTCCATCGCGCCATACGTGACCGTTTGGCACTCTCATTTTACATTGAGCCCCATACTCGGGTATTTCCGATGCGGGCGTATTCGCTAAAGCCGACGTAATTCGCCCGGTTGTTCATCCATCGTTGTCTGGCTCGATGCGGTATTGGACTCCGGGGTGTGAATACGAGCTCGTCATAGATCGCTCTTATTCCCGTGGCCTGCGCTGTCGCGCCTCCTTCTCAATGGATGCCGGGTTTGCTATTACCTTATTGTTCGGTCTTTTTTTTGAATTCTTCTCTATGTGTAATCAAATACACCAACATGAGAGATCCGAGAATTGTTCCCACAGGGAAATCGAATAATCCCAATGTTGAGATTATTGCATAATACCAGAAAAACCATGGTGCTCTGTATTTAATAATGAACAGGGCAATCAGCATCATGATTCCGCCAACAATTCCAATACAGAGTCCTATTGCGGTAGTGATCAGCGAGAATCCAATATCGCTTGCTAATGCTTCGGCATTTTCAGTTCCTTCTAATCCCATCGTTTGGAATGCAGATAACATACCGATGACTGTTCCCATCAAGCCAAAGAGCGGGCCAGCCAACAGTAAGATAGATCCTGTAATTGCTAGTTTCTTCCCTTTTGTATTCATACTATTTCTCGTGACCGGAAAAGGGGTCAGGAAAAGGTGCCTGGCCTCCTAATTCGTGATTTTGCTTTTCAGATTGCACAATGCTTCCCCTTTCGATTGGTCCACTTCTCGAATATAGCGCAAAAAAAGTCGCTCCCCTAATCGAGTAATTTCACGCAAATGCTCCCTTTTTCCGGACCGCTCGGGCGGCCGAGCCGCCACGCGCCCTTTTCGGGACATAGAAACGCAAACAGGGCGAAGAGTCAAAATATTTCCAGACCATGTTGCATAATCTTCAACCTTACTTACGCGACGGGGACGTCTCGTCTACGACCATAATGAATTGGCTCTCTCTTCTTCACGTGACGATCATGAATTGGCTCGCAGAGCCAACGCTACAATGGTGTAAATAAATGTGGGCAGGCAAGGCAAAGCAGGCAGGGATGCCTGCCCAACAACCCGATATGAACCCGAATTATTTTGTCCTCATCATTCTGTAAAAATATCTCCACCCCCATCGTTCTGCCGAAAGGTTGAGAGGCCAAGCCCCGCGTCCGATGCGATTAAGCCCGTTTTTGGAACCACCTTTAATCTGTTGCTCCGGCAACTGAATATTGAGATTAACCACGATAGAGCGCAAGGACCACAAAGACATAAACCCCTTCTTTTTTGCGTTCTATGTGTTCTTTCGCGGCAAAACAAGCAACACGTTATCGTGATATTAAATTACCGAATCAATATTTTGCGAAAGAGACGCAGATGGGAGCGTCAGAAATGAACGAAACCCTGAGGTTGAAAATTCGTGCGCATCGCCGCACTCTTCTGCGCATGTGCGGACGCTTTACTCAAACAAAAAGCCGGAAAGAGACACTGGAGGCGTTGACCACCATTGAACTGCCGCCGCTCTTCCACCGGCGGTACAATGTTGCGCCGACACAGAAGGTCGCGATTGTTCAGCAGCAGAATCCCACTCAGTCGGTTGAATCGATCTGGGGATTGGAACACCCGCACTCGGGCGCTCTGATCATCAACGCACGCAGCGAAGCCCTCGCCGAGCGCCCCATGTTCAAGCACCTGATCGACGAATATCGCTGTCTCATTTTTGCTGATGGATTTTACGAATGGAGCGGAAAGCAGCCCTACTATTTTCAGCTCGAAGA
The DNA here is from genome assembly GCA_964402125.1 of uncultured Verrucomicrobiota bacterium. Taxonomy (GTDB): domain Bacteria; phylum Verrucomicrobiota; class Kiritimatiellia; order Kiritimatiellales; family Pontiellaceae; genus Pontiella. Next base: position 6,496 of record CAYOBH010000041.1, on the reverse strand, counting down.
ACAACCACTCTTTGCCTTTGCCGGACTTTACAGCCGCGACCGTTGCACCATCATCACTCGCGCGGCCGATGCCAATATGCGCGGCATTCACGACCGCATGCCCGTTATTCTCAACCGCTCCCGCTGGGAAGAATGGCTGAAGACCACCGATCCGCTCGCCCTTTTACGCGGCACAGCGCCGCCGCTCTCCTGTCGTCCGGTGTCCCGGCGCGTCAACTCGGTTGCGCACGACGATTCTCGTTGTATCGATCCCGCAGAGATTCAGACTGAATTTCTGTAAGCCTTCGATCTGGGGCTTTACATTTATTACGGAGCGTTGGGTTTAATACCCCGCAGCTTGCTGCGAAAAATTGTAGGGCTGAAATGGTCGCAGACGTTGGCTTCCAGGTTTTCAGCCTCGCTGCGCGTCCAGCTGCGGCGGGAAGGCTTTCTGCCGTTCCCGCCCTACAAAGATTAGATACCCCGCTGCTCGCAGCGGGGAGTTTTCATTTGGACAGAACGGGATTCGGGGAGTTACCAGCTCACATTGCCTTCAGCTTGATTACGGCGATCGAGTACGGAGGGATTTCGCACTTAAATGTGGGCGTGACATTTTTCAGTGTTTGGGTCCAAGGAACCACTTTTTCAGGTTCGTCGATAGAATTGGTATCTTCGGGGGCTCCCTCTAATATTTCGATAACGGCATTGGGTGCCACTTCAAGGGTTCCATTCAGCGCAATAGTCAGATCAACTTTTCCGGCAACGGTGTTTACAAATTTAATATAGATAACGCCGGTGTTGGAATCGCGCGTAACGGATTTGTACATTCCCTCCCCGTTGGACAGCGTCGCTGCGAGAATCTCATCGCCATAATTGGTGCTGAACATTTTCAGGGCATAGTAACTGGGCGATCCGTACACCGTTGAGGCATTGTAACCGATCAGGCTCGAGCGGAGTTGATATTTATTCACATTGGCCAGCATTGGCGTACGCGCCTGCATTATCACCATATCGGCATTGCGCTCCATCTCGGTCATGAACACCGCATCGCCGATGGCAGTAGTCATATTTGGCGTGCAGGATTTTTTACCCCCTAGCTGGCTTGCACTATCTTCTTTGACCGTCCATTCGCCGACCACAATTTTCGCCCCACTTCGATTGTAACGGTCAAAGTATCCCCCGAAGTCTTCCATAATTTCCTGTGTGGAGAAGGAATAATGCTCATCGACCGCGTCCGGATCACGTCCGATCACCATTTTACGTTTCTGATCATTTCCAATGCTCGATATGCACTTGAGCTGGGGATACTTTTGCGCGATCGCATCGTAAAACTGGATAAAGCGGCTGTGATAACTGGCAGACTTATCGGCCCAGTCTTCGTAGCCGATTTCCACATAGCGCAGCGGGAACGGTTCGGGGTGACCCGCGGCCGCGCGCTTGGCGCCCCATTCGGAATCGGCGGGTCCGATCACATATTCAATTTCGTTGAGCGCTTCTTGAAGATACGGAAGCATATCCTTTCCGGCTGAAACGACTTCATCGTTGAGGGAACACCCTGCATACAAACAGAGCACTGGTTCCGCGCCCAGATCTTCCGCCCATAGTAAAAATTCGTGCAGTCCCATTCCATCGGTGGAGCGATACCCCCACGCCCCCATGCGCCCGGGGCGGGCGTTGAGATCCCCAAGCGTTTCCCACCATTTATATCTAGAATCGATGGTGTTTCCCACCAGACCTTCCCCGCCGGGAAACCGAAGAAACTTCGGTTTTAGATCGACCAGCATCTGCATCAGGTCTTTACGAACCCCATTTGGACGATCGTCCCACGTCAGCGGAAAGAGCGAAACCAGATTCAACCAGACCGTGCCGTCACCCGCCGTCACCAATGCAAATTTACCGTCGCTCACCGATTCTATTTTCTTGGTCTTCAGCACGAGTTCATATTTTTTCCACTCGGTTCCGATCGAGCGGACCACAGCCTGCGCATAATCTGTTTTCCCATCGCTGCTCGTCAGTGCGGCCCCGATCGGCCCGGTATAGCCCTCCGAGGCTTTGGCATAAAACGACACTTTATATTCCGTGTTGGGATCTATTGGAATCCCCCAATAGCCCTCGTTCACTATCCGTGTCGGTTCTTTCGACCCGACCTCCCATCGCAGACTGACAGGATGGTGTTCGTTCAACGGCGTTCCCGGGTCCAGTTCGATGTAGGAGTTGGTTACCGCCAAGGCCCAGTGAACGGGCGAATTGGTGCTTTCCATGAAAGAGCGGTTGCGGATGAGCTCGGCATAGAGCCCTCCGTCGAAGGAATAGTTCACCTCTTCGGCCGTCAACCCATACAGCAATGGGCTGGCATCCGCTTTGGCCTCTTGGGTATCAATCGTCAGCGTGGTCGAAACTTTTGGATTACTCACCCTCCCGGGGCTCGACAACACCGAGTCGGCAGCGGCAGTACTTACGAGCCCGGCTATAAGCAACCCTCCGGCAATTCTTTTCATTCCTTTACCCCGTATCTACGTTTCATCAAACGTCCAAAGCATTATACCGTGCCTATAAAGGAGCATCAGGGCAAGCCCGAGCGCACAATAGATTGAAGGTTTATTCATACAAAGCCTCTTCAACAGCTAATGGGGGACCCCGCACGCATCCGCAATCGTTCATTTAACCTGTTGTAGCGTTGGCTCTGCGGGCTGATTCATCATCGCGTCGCGGAAAGCATATCCCATCAAGCGAATCGAGTGCGTTCATACGACCATAACGTCACCTTTGGGCATCCTGCGGAATTCCCTGATTTTCGGAGGCTAAATGGCATAAAACCTCCTTACCTAAAGTTTGGGAATCAAACGGGGGAGCGCAGGGACGCCCAACGCGCCATGCGCAACCACAACCGCTGATACGGCTCAATGGGTGATATATATTCGCTACTTCTATCTGACTATAGACAATGATCTTATGGCAGTACCTGAACTCGGTAGAAGGCCTCGCTTGCTTCCGTTGTGTTAGTAGCAGAAGTTTCGGGGGCTGTTGCCTCAATTGGATCGGATAGATCCAGCCAGAGATTATGGGTCAGATTGGTACTAAACTGCACCTGATAAACGGTACCAGAGATTGAGTTCCATTCAATCTGAATGAACCCGGCGTCGATTGTCGCGTCGAGAATGCGACATTCGTCCGTAACGTCGATGTAAAAGAACTCTTCGTCGGACCGAATCGGGGAGCCATCATCCACAACCTTAACATGTACTTCATGGAGTCCCGTCTGATTCGCTGTCGGTGTCCACGCAATCTGACCGGCTGCGTTAATGGATAACCCAGACGGGCCGGAAATAAGTTCAAATGTCAGGGTGTTTTCCGGAAGATCGGAATCCGTGGCGGAAGCCTCTATTGTGATAGGTTCCAAAGCATGTATCGCCTGTTCCGCCGGAACAGTCAACACGGGTGCTGCGTTCACCTCATTCACAGTGATCACAAAGCTGTTAGTCGCCGCTTTGACGGGTGTCCCGTTGTCGTACACCCGCACCATTACGGTGTTGGTGCTTGGTCCTTGAGCTTCGTTCGGGGTCCACGCGATCACCCCTGAATTGGTGTTCAGCGTCATGCCGGTAATCGGCGTGAGTAATTCGAACCGTAACGTATTGGCCGGAACATCCACATCCGTGGCCGTATTCGTGACCGTCAGCGTTGTTAATTCATTCAGGGTTTGATTGCTTGGAACAGTAAGTACGGGAGCCACATTCACCTCATTCACCGTCACCGTGATCGATTCCTCGTCGGTCAGGTTTTTCGAGTTGGTGGCGGTCGGGTTGGTGTCCGTTACGCGAACCGTGAAGGTGTAGCTTCCTGCGCCTTGCGCTTCGGTCGGCGTCCAGCTGAATACGCCCGAACTGCTGCCGATGGAAGCACCGGCCGGCGCACCGACAAGGCTGAAGGTCAGGGTGCTGGCCGGAAGGTCGGCATCCGTCGCGGTGGCAGTAAAGCCCAGCGCCACGCCTTCGTCCACGCTCTTGTCGCCGATCGCGGCCAAGACCGGAGCCACGTTGATTTCATTGACCGTCACGATAAAGCTATTCGTTACCGCTTTGGATGGAACGCCATTGTCATAGAGACGAACGGTTACGGTGTTTGTCGTCGCACCTTGCGCTTCGGTCGGCGTCCAAACCATCACGCCCGTGTTGGTATTCAAGGTCATTCCCGTGATCGGCGTGAGTAATTCGAACCGTAACGTATTGGCCGGAACGTCCACATCCGTGGCCGTATTCGTGACCGTCAGCGTTGTTAATTCATTCAGGGTTTGATTGCTTGGAACAGTAAGTACGGGAGCCACATTCACCTCATTCACCGTCACCGTGATCGATTCCTCGTCGGTCAGGTTCTTCGAGTTGGTGGCCGTGGGGTTGGTGTCGGTCACGCGAACCGTGAAGGTGTAGCTGCCCGCGCCTTGCGCTTCGGTCGGCGTCCAGCTGAATACCCCCGAACTGCTGCCGATGGAAGCACCGGCCGGCGCGCCGACAAGGCTGTAGGTCAGGGTGTTGGCCGGAAGGTCGGCATCCGTCGCGGCGGCGGTAAAGCCCAGCGCCGCGCCTTCATTCACACTCTTGTTGCCGATTGCGCCGAGTACCGGAGCCACGTTGATTTCGTTGACGGTGACCGTGATCGACTCTTCGTCGGTCAGGTTCTTCGAGTTGGTGGCCGTCGGGTTGCTGTCCGTTACGCGAACCGTGAAGTTGTAGCTGCCCGCGCCTTGCGCCTCGGTCGGCGTCCAGCTGAAGACCCCCGAACTGCTGCCGATGGAAGCACCGGCCGGCGCGCCGACAAGGCTGTAGG
>CAYOBH010000041.1:0-1593 GCA_964402125.1 uncultured Verrucomicrobiota bacterium | reverse complement strand
TCAGGGTGTTGGCCGGAAGGTCGGCATCCGTCGCGGCGGCGGTAAAGCCCACCGCCACGCCTTCATTCACACTCTTGTTGCCGATTGCGCCGAGTACCGGAGCCTCGTTGATTTCGTTCACCGCCACGGAAAAAGCATTGGTGGCAAAGAGTTCGGGGGAACCGTTGTCGCGCACGACCACCTGAACGACGTTCGAACTGTTGCCTTGCGATTCAGAAGGCGTCCACGCGAATACGCCGTTGGTCGGGTTGATCGATGCGCCTGATGGTGCGCCAATTAAGCTGTAGATCAACTCGTCCCGTTCTCCAAATGCAGGTCGAATCACATTATCTTCGGTATCGATCGGATAAGCCCGATAAGAGGCCCAGCCATCCGCTGCACTAGTATGTCGAATAATAAATTTGAAGTATCGTCCCGCGATGGGCGTCGTGAAGGTAAATCGGCTGGTTTCTCCTTCGGCGAAGGTGGTTTGTCCGACAGGACTGTACACGGAGCCGACGGAGGTCATGCTCGACAATGAATCGCCCGCGAATCCTTCAATTTCGGTGATCCCATTTCCATGCTGAACGATGTCAATGGCGGCAACGGTCGTCGGTTGATCAAATTCATACGTCACCACCGCCCGTGTCGGATCTGGAACATATGCATCCACATACACATGGTCATGCAGCACAAAATCATAGATCGCCTGATCGGAAACCAAGTACCCGATTCCGTTGGTGGTATTCAGCGGATAGGCGGGAGCCTGCACGCTCCACACATTGTCATTCAGCGGATAGCATCCTGCATCCATGCTGTCGGTTGGAATAGAAACCCCAACAATCCGTGAATAATCCAAATCCCAATCCGAAGCAGAAATTATAAACGAAAGAGGAACCAGTTCATCCACGGTCTGGGCGTCCACCGCCTCAATTTCCGGCGCATTGTTGAGTGCCGTAACAGAAAACACACTCGCGCCATAATTCGTTGCCCATGCCACCGATGAAGGCAACTTAACACCCAAAAAACTGCCCGACAAACTGGCGTACCCCACCACATCAAATTGATCACCGACCTGTGGACGGAAGCCGTCCGCCAAGGTCGCTCCCACTCGTCCGTCGAGCGGATTGCTACCTACATAAATGGAGCCATACGCTCCATATTCACGGAGGGTACTGCTCAGCAGCCCGCCTGTTAAAGTCGGATAGGTCATTTGAATCGTGCCGGCCTGCACATCCACCACCCCCTCGTTGATGACGGGCAGGCTCAAATAGGATTCGCCCGTCCCCGCACTCTTACGCAGCGTGCCTTCGTTAACGAATTGTTCATAACCACTCCACCAGTTGATGCCGTATCCATCGCATTGAATATCCCACACCGCGCCGACGCGGTTGCTGACCACGCCTGTATAGCCGCCATTATCGTTGTAAACATAGACGGTACCATTGCTCCAATTCACAGTACCTTCGTTAATGAGTGGGCCGAAAAGGTAACTATCGCCACCGATATTCAACACACCGGTTGTTTCGATGGTGAGCACTGCCCCTGGATTTAGCTGGCCGCCATTCCAGTTCAACGTACCGGTTGAAATCGTTCCCGAACCCAGACTTGCGC
>CAYOBH010000040.1:7961-18442 GCA_964402125.1 uncultured Verrucomicrobiota bacterium | reverse complement strand
AAAACCTGGAGTCCTAGGCCACTAGACGAAGGGGTCTTCCTCTCAAAAGGAGCGCGTACAATAGCAGACCGAGCGACCCCCGCAATCCAAAAAATATCAAAAATTCAATTTGTGAATTTCAGCCTGATTTAACGCCTTTATCCGAACATCAGCACCGCTTAAAAACACCCGTACAGCCTGCACTACGCGCTGGTTCTGCACCCGGCATTCCCAACGCCACCGACGTAGCGGCGGCGCTACCCCGTAGACGGAAGCATCCTTGCTTACTGATCAGAAAAAATTCGAATTTCTAAACTCTAAATCCGAAACAATTTATAAATTCGGCTCAATTCCAAAAATGGGGGAGACGAAGACGCTTTCGAGTTTGAGTTTTTGTGGATTGTTTCGGGTTTCGGAATTCGGGCTTAGGATTTTCGCAATCGATAAGATTGCGGACTCAGTACAGCCTGCACTACATGCTGACTCCATGCACCCAAAGCAAAAAAAAAGAGCCCGCCAAAGCGGACTCTTTTTCAAGCAAAGCTGTCAGCTAAAATTAGCTGCGAGCTTTTCTTCGGGCCAAGAACAGACCCAGACCAGCAACACCCAGCAAACCAACCGTAGCCGGTTCCGGAATTACTTGAACTGTGGTGCTCGGATCTGCAGCAGATCCCTCAAGACCGAATTTAACAGCCTGCGGCAACTTTTTGGCATCAGAATAGTCATCATTGATAAACGCCTGTGCTACTGAGAACACTTGATTACCGTCCTCAATACCGGAAGCTACGATAAATGTGTCATCTGCCCAAGCTGTTCCATTTCCGCCAACCAAACTTAATATACCCAAACCCTGATCTTGAAATGCGTCCGCACCAGTATCAGTAATGGAAAAAACAAACGATTCAATAAGGGTATCGTTGCCCGCCATCAGGAATGAAGAAGTATCTTTATTGTACTGGAATTTACCACCAGTAAAACCAAGTCCATCTCCACCACCAGCAATGACCTGAACCATAATTTGCTTCCCGAGGATATTGTCAACCAAACCTCCATTATCGGTATTTGAAGCGGTAATACCGTAATCAACCCCAAGGCTGGCAAACAAGTCCGCACGAGCAACGCCAACAGCCGAGGCGACCGCTAATGCAATAATTAATTTTTTCATTTTTATCTCCTTTTTGTTTAATCCCAGAGAACTGGGAAAAATTTTACTCAGTGGTAAACGGAACAGGCTCAGTTACATTCAACTCCGCACCGTTATTGTTAACCCAGAAACCAGTACCGGGAGAAACAGCACCCGATCCACTCCAAGTCCCTCGAGCAGATTTTTGCAAAACAGCGTAGCCCTGACTAGAAGCATCCCATGTATAAATCATACTCCCATTAGCAAGATCAGTAGCAATCTGCGTAGTTTTTAACTCTTTATTAACAGGATAACCATAACCTGTGGCCACAAGGCCTATAGGAAGATTAATCACCTGATCCTCCAGAAGCACTTCGCCACTAACCACCACCTCATTGGTTACACCAGCAGCAGCACCGGACTGAACCCAAAAAGCATCACCGAAATAAAGCGCAGTATCACCTGACCACACCCGGCGACCAGTCACGAAAGAAACAATATAACCCATGTTTTCCTTGTCCCATGTGTAAACATATGTCCCGATTGGCGTAGACTCTTTCGGCAACAACTCGGAAACAAGAATGCCATCATCATCAGTCAGGAAGTTAATTGCACAAAGAGTAAGTTGCCCACCAACAAACTCTGTTTTGCAGTACCCCACGATATTCTGGCTATACACCTGAGCGGAAGCCATGGAAGCGGCAAAACCCAATACTGCCGCGGTCAAAACTAGCTTTTTCATAATTTTACTCCTTTGATTTAAGTGAACCCACTCCACTTATTGTCAGAGTTGATACACCGATCACCCGGGGAAGGCAACAGGTTTTTTGATTTTTTTCGTCAAAAAAAGTTTCGGAAAAATCAGCGGACGGCACGCTTAAGCATTTCTCGCTCACGCGGGGTGAGTGCGCCCATGCCCTCTCTTCCGATTTTATCGAGAATTTGGTCAATTTCTTCTTTTGAGAGCGTCTGCTGTCGCGGGCCCGGAGCGTCCGATTTTGGAACCTTTTTTTTGCGGGACCCTTTTTGCTTTAGATTTTGAAGCAGATGCGGCTTGGCGATGGTGAGCGCATAACAAAATCCCGCGATACCGCCGACCAAATGAGCCGCATTGGCGATTCCCCCGATTTTGGGGTGTCCGATGGTTTCGAACAATTCCCAGAATGCCAAAATCAGGACCAACAGCCACGCGCGAATTGGAATCACAAACCAAAGGAGCAATTGAGCGCGGGGATAGAGCGCAGCAAATGCTCCCAGAATCCCCATCACGGCACCGGAAGCGCCGACGCAGGCGGGATATTGGGTAAAAACGTATCCATATATTTCAGCAGAATAAGGCTCCACCATCAGCGACCAGCCAAGGCCGCCAAGAATACCACTTATATAGTAGAGCACAAAAAACCGAAAAGATCCCAGCGCACGTTCCACTGTCGGCCCAATAAAAAACAGCCCAAGCATGTTTGAAAAGAGATGACCAAACGAACCATGGACAAACATGTAGGTAAAGAGCTGGCCAAAGCCAAACGGCTCCTTATACCAATCCCCTTTGAGCGCAAACCAATCGGAGAGACCAATTCCTCCCAAGGATTCAAGGAAATATACAGCAACATTCACGATGAGCAGATATTTAACGGCCCACGTGACCCGTCCGAAGATTCCGATATGGCCTGTTGAGTGTGGTTGATAATTCATTGTTGTTCCTGTTTATGCGATCTGGAAGAGACAGAGCATGAGCCCGATATGTTGAAAACTCGACAGAAAAAGCATTGCCCCGGCTGGCCCTTGCTCGTCAATCCGGCAGAATAATTTTGGGGCAGAATGATTTCGCTCCTCTACATATTTATTATTCTGCCCCAAAATCATTCTGCCTTAATTCATGACGCACCGAGCCATCAGAGGCTGAGCAGCTCCTGCACGTCTTCCCAGGTCAGCTTCTGCATCACCTGCTCGTCGGTGGTGAGCGCGGCGTCAATAATATCTTTTTTACGCGCCTGCATTTCGACCACCTTTTCTTCGACGGTTCCCTTGGCAATAAGCTTCACGCTGTACACCGTCCGCTTTTGACCGATTCGATGCGCGCGGTCGGTCGCCTGATCTTCAACCGCCGGATTCCACCATGGATCAAAGTGGATGACCATATCCGCGCCCGTCAGGTTTAAGCCGGTGCCGCCCGCTTTCAAACTCATAAGGAAGACCGGAATGGATCGATCCTTGTTAAAGAGGCGCACCACATCTTGGCGGTCTTTGGTGCTTCCATCGAGATAGCAATATTTCAGATCGCGACGCTCCATCTCTTCCCGCAAAATGGCGAGCATGGAGGTAAACTGGCTAAAGACAAGTACGCGGTGTTTACTGTCGAGTGCTTCGTTCAGCAGTTCAAAAAACAGTTCCATTTTGGCGGACGGATGGCGACTCTTTACGCCGTCGAGTTTGAGCAGACCAATGTGGTTACAGGTCTGACGCAGCCGCAGCAGTGTTTTAAGAATTTCCATGCGGCTCTTATTGAAGCCTTCCTTATCGACCATATCCGCAATCCGCTGTTTCGAATCTTCAAGAAGGCGGGTGTAAACCCGATGCTGATCCTGCGTGAGCTTGCACGGCGCAATCTTTTCAATCTTCGGCGGGAGATCCTTAGCCACCTGCTTTTTCAGGCGGCGCAGCAGGAACGGATGCAGCTTGCGCCGGAGCGTCAGCTGCGCATATTCAGAGGCCTCACCGCCGTTCAGAATCGGCAGCTCATACTGCTCGTGAAACTCCTTATGTGCGCCCAGATAACCCGGCATCAGAAAATCCATGATCGACCAGAGATCGGTCACTCCGTTTTCAATCGGTGTCCCGGTAAGTACCAATCGATGGTCGGCCTTAATTTTCTTCGCGGAGAGCGCATTCTGCGTGGTGCGGTTCTTAATATGCTGCGCCTCATCGAGAATCGCGATGGAATAGGTATAGGTCAGATGCTTCTCAATATCGCGCCGCAGCAGCGCATAGGAGGTAATCACCAGATCACTTTTTTCCACCCGCTTCCATTTTCGCTGGCGTTCCGTTCCTTGGAGCACCAGTACGTTGAGGTTCGGCGTAAATTTTGCGGCCTCTTCGGCCCAGTTATCCACCAGACTGGTCGGACAAATCACCAGCGCAGGCTTACCCCGATGGCTTTCCGCCGCACGTTCGAGCTGAATCCACGCCAGGGTCTGCAGTGTTTTACCCAGCCCCATCTCATCGGCCAGAATACCGCAGAAACCGCGCTTTTCCAAAAAGCGGAGCCAGTTCACGCCTTCGTGCTGATAGGAGCGCAGTGTAGCATTAAGGTGCTCGCTCAGCTTGACGGTTTCAATCGTATCCTGCTCGTTCTGCTGGCGTGCCCGTTCCAGCCACTCCGGTTCCGCATCAAGCTGGCCGTTCTCCAGCGCATCGATCGACGACTGAATATAACTACTGTAAATAGTGCTGATACGGAACGTGCCTTCGCCGGCTCCGGCGCCGACGGAACAATCCTGAAAAACATCAAGCGCCTGCTGGATGGCATCGCCGTCGAGCAGGATCGCCTTTCCGTTGCGCTCAATAAAGGAATCGCCTTTGGCCAGTGCAAGCTGAATATCGGAATCTGAAATACTCCCGGTCCCGACATCATACTCATAACTGACATCAAAGTAGCTGCCGGAGTCCACCTCGCGGATATGAACAATAGGCGCGACCACCTCGGTACTCTCTGCGAAAGGCTTAACGCGCCCTTCGAGTTCGACCTCAATGCCCATACGGCGCAGTCGTGGAACGCCGCTGCCGAGAAAGTTGAGCACCTCGCGCGGACCCACAATATTGCGCAGCGTATCGCCCGCACGTCCGATAAATCCGGCCAGCGCCAGCTTTTCGACCCCGGCCTTTTCATACGCCATATTACGAATGCGATACCGCAGCAGATCCTTCGGATCGGGAATGGCAAAATTACCGCGCATATCGGCACGCCCCGCCACCAGCTCGACTTCATCCGTGTAGCGGGCATACAACGTCGCCGACAGCGATGCCGGGCTTCCTTTGACCAGCAGCCGGAAATAAACCTTGGCGGGCTTCATCTGGAAAAGGTCGGGCGTAATTTCGGTGCGCACCTGAACTGACCGCTCCAACTGCGGCAGATCGGTCATAATAAATGAAGGCACCAACGCTCGGGGAATCCGCAACGTGCCCTGATAAACATCCCAATGTTTTTTCGGCAAAACCGCATTGAGCGGCCAAAACTGTCCGCCGCTGAAAACCCAGCCGTTGTTTTCAGTGATAATGTAACTCGCAAAAAGTTCCATCTGCCGACCGGGGAGCTCCGTCGCCACACTCAACAGCAGTTCGCCCGTTTCGCGGTCCATATCCATATTGACAATCGAGTCCACCGCGCTGCCGTTCACCGGGAACCCTTTAGCAATCCCCTGCTGAAATATCTTTTTGCCGTTAAGCGCCCGCAGCAACTGAATAAAAGCATGGAGCGAAACCTGCATGTTAGAGGGAGCCGGACCGCCGCACAGCTCTTCCAATGTAGAGAGGACCATTTCGTCCACGCGCGGGAACAAATACGGCACATCCGCCGACACATCCGCAATCGGAGTCCGACCCTTCTCTACTTCGATAAAAATCCGCAGCCCAACGCGGTCCGCCTTCACCTGCTCATACCAGTTTTCAACCAGCTCAACCACCAGATTGGCTTTCACCGCACCGGGATCATTTTTCTGAGCGCGCTTAATATATTTTTTATCCGCGCCCTTGGCGATACGTTCAATCCGCCGCATGCCGGCAATCGCCTGCTCATCGCGCTCCGGCTTGGCACTCTGACGAAGCATCGTCAATCCCATAGCCACCAAATGGGAGCAAATCAGCCCGCACTCCCGATTATCGCGGCACGGACAGTGGTTTTCGACAAGCCCGTTCTTCAGAATCTCGAATTTGCTGCGCATACCGCGCGGCCCCAGACTGAGCGTGCCAATAACATAAGGATGCTCATACGAAACCCGCTCGACCACCCCGCGCTCAAACAGCGCACGGCCGTCGCGGAATGCGCGCCATCCGGCCCAATCCTTTAGCTTTTTCTCTGTAAATGGAAGGTTCTCACCCATCAATAATTTCTTTCTCGCTGAAAATGGATTCCATTCTCTCTAATTTCATCCAAATTACCACAAAAAAGGGAGACTAACTTCGGTCAGACTCAGAGAAAATGCACAGCTGGGTTCCTTTCTACCTGAAATCCCTCCGCAATTTCACTCAAAAATAGCATTAAATGAGGGGTTGACGAATAGAGCGACGATGCACATGATGCGCGCCTTTCGAAAAGGGAAGACCTATGCAGCGAATCATGAAAAAATCAAAGATGCACACCGCCACCATCACGGGGCTGGAGCTTTACTATGAGGGCAGCATCACGATCGACCGGAATCTGCTTGAGCTGACCGACATTCTTCCCGGCGAACAAGTACATATTGTTAACCTTAACAACGGGCAACGTTTTGTCACGTATGCCATTCCCGGCGAACGCGGCTCTGGCGCTATTGAACTCAACGGACCCGCCGCACGGCTTGCCTCGCTCGGAGACAAAATCATTATTATTTCCTACGCTCACTACGACGATGCCGAAGCAAGAACACTGGAACCCATTGTAGTCTTCCTTGATCAGGACAACCGTCCTGTCTGTAAATGAGCGACTATCTCTATCAGCGGACCCGCCAATATTTCGGGCAACTATCTTCCGGTGCGGAAAAATGCGGCGAGCAGGAACTCCGGGAACTCGGCGCGACAAATATTAACCCCAGCTACCTCGGCGTCTATTTCTGTGCCGACCAGCGGACGCTGTACCGCATTGTCTACTGCTCCCGCATATTCACGCGATTCCTCGCGCCGCTGATCGCGTTCGACTGCCACTCTTCCAAATATCTCCACAAAACCGCCCAAAACATTAACTGGGCCGACTTCCTCACGCTCACCAAAACCTTCGCCATCACCGCCAACGTCGCCGACAGCAACATCCGCAACTCTCAATATGCCGGACAGGTTCTCAAAGATGCCATCGCTGACCAATTCCGCGAAAAATACGGCGAGCGCCCCAGCGTCGATACCCATAACCCCGACCTCCAGCTCAACCTGTATATTCACGAAAACAAAGCGCGCATCAGCGTTGATCTCGGCGGCGGCTCGCTCCACAAGCGCGGCTACCGCGCCGAATCCGTCGAAGCCCCCATGCAGGAAACCCTCGCCGCCGCCATCCTCCGACTCTCCGAATGGAACGGAGAGCGTCCGCTATACGATCCCTTTTGCGGCTCCGGCACCCTGCTCTGCGAAGCGCACATGAAAGCCGCCCGCATTCCCGCTGCCTTCCTCCGTAAAAAATTTGGATTCCTGCGCCTGCCCGATTTTGATGCCGCCGTGTGGAATCAGGTTAAAACTCAGGCCAACGCTGAAATTGCAGTGGCGACACCCACATCGCTTTCACGCGGTGAGGACGAAGCGTCTACGAGTTTGGTTGCAGGAAGTGACATTAATGCGGATGCCGTCAAAGCCGTACGCACCAACCGCAAAGCCCTTCCCGGCGGCGAGGAAATCAAAGTGCGCCGCGCCGACTTCCATAACCTCGAAGGCTTTAACAATACGACCATTGTTACCAACCCGCCCTACGGCATCCGCCTCGGCAACGCTGAAGAGACCGCGCTGCTGCTGAAAGAATTCGGCGACTTCCTTAAACAGCGCTGCACCGGCTCCACCGCGTTCATCTATTACGGCGAGCCCACGCTCATAAAAAAACTCGGGCTTAAACCCGAGTGGAAACAGCCTCTGCTCGCCGGCGGTCTCGACGGTACCCTCTGCAAATACGAACTGTATTAAATGATTGGGTTGCGGTTCAAGATGGACAACACGAACACGGTTTGGCACCGTTAAATTCTAAATTCGGGCTTAGGATTTTCGCAATCGGCAGGATTGCGGGAAGTGAGGGTTCATACAGGGAGTAATGAGATGCCGCGTAAAAGACACTATAAGGTTCGGGGAACAAACGATTTTCTGGTGATGGCTGTTATCTTTTTCTTTCTGGGAGTCTGGGCCGTGAAGGATGCCTGGTTTCCATCGGAAAGAACAAAGAAAAATCATCCTACTGAGGTTAAGATCAAGGCGGAAATGGATGGCTTTATAAAAACACTCCATGTTGCCGAAGGCGATGTCGTTACACCGCCCACAGAAGAGCAAGAATGGTCCACCAAACTGCTCGAATTTAACGGCAGTGCACTGGAAAAAGAAATTGCCGTCCGACAACAAGCGATCAAGGATGGAGCGGGCGACCTCGCCACCCTGCGCGGAGAGATTACAGCGCTTCAAAATCAGCTCGATCAATACACCGTGTTCTGTCCGAAACTGGGAAAAGACAAGAGTGGCCAGGTGGAAAAGGTTATGGTTGAAAAACTTGCTCTGGTGAAAGCGGGCGATACCCTCATGATCATAAAACCCAAGACCAGTTTTTATGTGTTCAATAAGAGTCTGACCGTTGTCAGCGCCATTTTATTCCTTGTCCTTCTAGGAGTTCACCTGTTTGGTCGCTAGCCGGTCGGCTAATTCGCTAATAATCATCAGATTAGCTTGACCCATTTTCCCGGCTGAATATTATCCGGGATTCGTTTTTGCCTACAGAGGGCTTTCTCTGTAGAAATGTTTTAAAATCAAGGAGATATAAATAATGACTAAAAGAGATTTAGTAATGCGTATCGCAGAAGAAACCAACCTGATCCAGTCAGACGTCTATACCGTCATCCAGAAAAGTCTGGATTATATTGTTGAAGCGCTGGAACGGGGCGAAACCGTTGAGTTCCGTAATTTTGGGGTCTTCGAAGTCCGCGAACGCAAGCAGCGCATCGGCCGCAACCCCAACAAGCCTGAGAACGTGGTAACCATCCCCGAGCGCAAAGTGGTTAAATTCAAGCCGGGCAAAATCATGCGCGAAAAAATCACGGGCGAGTAAGCAAATTGACGATTTCAGATTGGCGATGGCCGACTGATTTCACCAATGTCGCAGACTCGAAAATCTGAAATCGGAAATCATCAATCGGAAATTTAAAAAATGGCGGACGACTTCCAACCTCTACAGGGCATGTCCGATATCTGCGCTCCGGAGATTTATCTGTGGCGCATGATGGAGGAGCGGGCGCGGGCGGTTTTTAACAGCTACGGCTATGATGAACTGCGCACGCCCTCGCTCGAAAAACTAACCGTGTTTAAGCGCTCCATCGGTGACACAACTGATGTAGTGCAGAAGGAAATGTATGCCTTCAAGGATCGCGGGGGTCGTGAGTTGGCCCTGCGGCCGGAAGGGACGGCTGGAACCATTCGTCATTTGGCGGGCCGGGGCGAAGAAGGTGCCAACGCACGCGTTTTTTACATCGCCCCCATGTTCCGCTGCGAGAAACCGCAGGCGGGCCGCAAACGCCAGTTCCATCAGATCGGCGTGGAAGCCACGGGCGAACCCAATCCGCTGGCCGATGCGGAGTGTATTTTCATGCAGAAGCAGTTGCTCGATGCATGGGGACTGACGGGATCAAAGATTCAGATCAGCACCCGCGGAGAACCCTCCGACCGCAAGCCGGTTGCGGAGGGTCTGCGCGCTGCACTACAACCGCACCTTCACGATTTGTGCGAAGATTGCCAACGCCGCATCGATGAAAATGTGCTGCGGGTGATTGACTGCAAAAACGAAGGCTGCAGAAAAGTTGTTGATCAGATTCCTTCCGCCATTGAATTTATGAGTCCGGCTTCGCGCGATTACTTGAACCGAGTCGTTGAAGCGTTGGAGATCATGGGCGTTGAAGTCACCGTAAATCCGTGTCTGATCCGCGGGCTGGATTACTATGTCCACACCGTCTGGGAAATTTCCCACTCCGCACTTGGCGCTCAGGATGCGCTCGCAGGCGGCGGACGTTATGAGATTGCACTCGGCAAAAAGGCCATCCCCGGCGTCGGCTTTGCCGTCGGCCTTGAGCGGGCGATTATGGCGCTGAACGCATGCGGAATCACCGCAGAACAATTTGCTCCCAAAGGCGGCGTGTGGCTGATTTCGCTGGGCGAAGCCGCGCTTAAGGAAAACATGAAACTGGCGGGCGAACTCCGTGCCAAAGGCATACGCTGCGGCATGGAGCTGGAGGCCAAGAGTATGAAAGCGCAAATGCGCAAAGCCGGGCGCTCCGGCGCAGAAACCGTGATTATTCGCGGAGACGAAGAGATTGAAAAAGGAACAGCCGTAGTGAAAAACATGGCTGAGGGATCGCAAGAGGAAATGAATTTGATAGACGTAGTGCGTAGTGCGTATTACGTATTACGTATTATGTAGTGCGTATTATTGTGCGGAGCATGTCGATCAGATTACGCAATA
>CAYOBH010000040.1:0-7861 GCA_964402125.1 uncultured Verrucomicrobiota bacterium | reverse complement strand
TACGCAATAGTAACATTTTTTAAGGAGTCACATCATGCACAGATACAGAACACACACCTGCGGCCAACTGCGCAAAGAACACGTTGGCGAAACCGTAAAAATTTCCGGTTGGGTCCATAGCGTACGCGACCACGGCGGCATCATTTTCATCGACCTGCGCGACCACTACGGCCTGACTCAGGTGGTCATCGACCCCTCCAAACCCTTTTACAAAGGCGTCGAACACTGGCGTGTCGAATCCACCATCTGCTTCACGGGTGAAGTCGTTAACCGCATCCCTGAAGCCGTCAATCCCAAGCTCGCCACCGGCGAAATTGAGATCGTGGCTAATGAGATGGAAATGCTCGGCGAAGCCAAAGTCATCCCCTTCCAAGTGGCCAAAGAAGATGAGTGCAACGAAACCTTGCGGCTCGAATACCGCTTTCTCGACCTGCGCCGCCAGAGCCTGCACAACAACATTATCCTGCGCTCCAAGGTGATCGCCCGCATTCGTGAGCTGATGACCGCCGAGGGCTTCATGGAAATGCAGACCCCGATTCTCACCAGCAGCTCGCCCGAAGGCGCACGCGACTATCTCGTACCCAGCCGCATTCATCCCGGCAAATTTTATGCGCTACCGCAGGCTCCCCAGCAGTTCAAACAGCTGCTCATGACCTCCGGCTTCGACCGCTACTTCCAGATTGCCCCTTGCTTCCGCGACGAAGACGCCCGTGCGGACCGCTCGCCCGGCGAGTTTTATCAGCTCGACATGGAAATGGCGTTTGCCACACAGGAAGACGTTTTTGCAGTGAACGAAAGAGTGCTCCACAAAATCTTCACTGAGTTTTCCGACAAGCAGGTGGACGCCATTCCGTTCCCCCGCCTTCCGTACCGGGAAGCTATGGAAAAATACGGCAGCGACAAACCCGACCTGCGCAACCCGCTGATTATGCAGGATGCCACCGAGCTGTTCCGCAACTGCGACTTTAAAGCATTCGCCGGCGTTGTGGCCTCAGGCGGCACCGTCAAGACCATCGCGGTGAAAGGCTGCGCGGGCGAGTCGCGTAAGTTTTTCGACGACATGATCAAGTTTGCACAGTCCGTCGGTTCCAAAGGTCTCGGCTACCTGCGCTGGAACGAAGGCGAAGTTCAGAGCCCGATTGCCAAATTTCTCTCCGAGGAAACGC
Source organism: uncultured Verrucomicrobiota bacterium (assembly GCA_964402125.1). Taxonomy (GTDB): domain Bacteria; phylum Verrucomicrobiota; class Kiritimatiellia; order Kiritimatiellales; family Pontiellaceae; genus Pontiella. Next base: position 6,695 of record CAYOBH010000040.1, on the reverse strand, counting down.
TCAACGCGCTCAAACAACTCGGCGGCGTGAGCGACGGCGATGTCATGTTCTTCATTGCCGATAATGAAAAGGCCGCCTGCGAAATCGGTGGACAGGTCCGCAACGAACTCGGCAAACGCCTCGGCCTGATTGACCCCAACGTATTTAAGTTCTGCTGGATCGTCGACTTCCCGATGTTTGAGCTCGATGACGAGGGCAAGATCGCGTTCAGCCATAATCCGTTTTCGATGCCGCAGGGCGGCATGGAAGCGTTGCTCAGCAAGGATCCGCTCGAAATTCTCGCTTACCAGTACGACATCGTCTGCAACGGCACCGAGCTCTCCTCCGGCGCCGTGCGTAACCACAGCCCCGAGCTGATGGTCAAGGCGTTTGAGATTGCCGGCTACGGCAAGTCCGTTGTGGAATCCAAATTCCCGGCGCTCTACAAAGCCTTCCAATACGGCGCTCCGCCGCATGCCGGCATCGCTCCCGGCGTTGACCGCATGATCATGCTGCTGGCCGACGAACCCAACATCCGCGAAGTCATCACCTTCCCGATGAACCAGAAGGCGCAGGACCTGCTGATGGGAGCCCCCGGAGAGGTTGAATTCAACCAGATCCGCGACCTGCACCTGAAGCTCAACCTGCCGAAGAAGATCGAAAAAGCCGAAGAAACGGCGGAATAAGTTCCGCTGCTGAACATGAAGCAGAGCCAGCGTTACACGCTGGCTCTACCCCGCAAAAAATTGGGACAATTCAGCGAACGACGCAAAATATTGATCGGGCTCAAAGCCGCGTTCTTCACCGAAGCCGTAGCGCACAAACGCGCTTTTGACGCCGGCGTTCCGGGCGACGCAGATATCGGTATAGTGATCGCCCACCATCCAGACTCTTTCCAGCGGAACGCCCGCACGTTCGGCGCATCGAAAAATACCCTCCGGCTCCGGCTTCAGCTGTGCAATATCGCCTCCGCCGATGATTGCGGAAAACAGATAATCGAGCGCAAAGTGTTTAAGTATTTCGCGACTGGGATCGCCCGGTTTATTGGTCAGCACAGCCAATTGATGTCCGGCTTTTTTCAGGCACTGAAGCCCTTCGGCCACGCCCGGATAGAGCGTGGTGTGTACGGTTAGATTTGCTCGGTAATATTGCGTATCAATTTCCAGCGCCTCGTCCAGATCAACGGCTGCACCTTGAAGCGAACGTTCAACCAGCTTGCGCACGCCGTCGCCGACATAGCCGCCGATGACTTCCACCGGCAGCGGATCGAGACCATAATGCACCCGCATATGGTTGATGCCCGCCGCCAAATCCGCACGCGAATCAATCAGCGTCCCGTCCAAATCAAAAATAAAAAGCAAGGATTTCAGGTTCATTCCATCCATTTTGCTCCATCTCCTATTTTCCTTACAACACCCAATGTCCGTTAAACCTAAAAAATGCAGTAGAGAAACCGCAAATGAACGTTAATGGACGCAAATAAGTGAAAACACTCGAAAATATCAAAAGGCGGAATCACTCGATTCCGCCTTTTCTTTTTGGGGTGCGGCAGCACGTTTGTTTCTATTCCGAACCTCCTGCCGAACGGACACACCGGAGCAGGGATGCTCCGTCTACAAAAATTCTATACTGCCTTACACAACGTCAGAATGACCGCCTTCTGGGCGTGCAGCCGATTTTCCGCTTCGTCGAAGACGATCGATTGCGGGCCGTCGATGACTTCCGCCGTCTGTTCGCAGCCGCGGATCGCGGGCAGGCAGTTCATGAATACCGCGTCGGGCTTCGCATGGGCCATAAGCGCGCTGTTCACTTGATACGGCATAAATTTGGCAATTCGTGCAGCCTCCTGATCCTTCGGAATATGATAGCTCATCCAGGAATCGGTATAGACCACATCGGCATCTTTAATCGCCTTTACCGGATCATCGGTCACCAAAACGGATCCGCCGGACTCCGCCGCAAAGCGCTCGCAGTCGGCGACCACATCCGCCCGAGGAGAATATTCTGCGCCCGCCGGCGAGCCGACCGAAACGTGCATGCCCATCTTGGTCCCACCGAACATCAGCGAATGCGTCACGTTGTTAAAGCCGTCACCCAGATAGGCCAGCTTAAGCCCCGCCAACTTACCCTTCTTCTCTTCAATCGCCTGAAGGTCGGCTAGGATCTGACACGGGTGACTGTCGTCCGTCAGCGCATTAATCACCGGGACGGTGGCGTATTTTGCCATCTCCAGCAGATCGCTGTGCTTGAAGAGCCGCGCCATGATGACGTCCACAAAGCGCGACGCCGTTTTAATCGAATCACTGATCGATTCCTTGCCGGTGCCCATCGGCGAATATTCGGTGTGGTAATAAATGGCGTGGCCGCCCATCTGGCTCATGCCTGCTTCAAACGATAACCGCGTGCGCAGACTCGGCTTTTCAAAGATCATCAGCAACGTCTTTCGATGCATTGCATTTTCATATTTCCTCGGGTTCGCCTTCACCTCTTTGGCCAAATCCAGCACCTGCCGAATTTTTTCAGGGCTCCATCTATTGAGCGAAATTAAATGTTCCATAGCTTTTCCTCGTACTGCTTTTTAGTGACGATTGAATCGTGAAACGTGACTTCTCTTTTCACGCCTCATTATTCACGCCTCACGTCTCATTATTCACGCCTCACGCTTCATTTTTCACGTCTGCGGTTTATAATCATCATAATGCTGGTTGACTTCATCCTGACGTCCGAAGGTCGAAAGAATCAGCGCCGCACGGATCCACATGCCGTTCCGCATCTGCCGCCAATAGACCGCTCGCGGCTCATTATCGATCTCCGTGCTGATTTCATTGCGGCGCGGAAGCGGATGCATAATCACCGCCGTATCCTTCAGAATATCCATATGCTCCGCACCGATCTGATAGTCCGACACATCCGTTGTACGCCCTTCGCCCTCCGCATCCCACTCATCCTGAATGCGCGTCATATAAACCGCGTCCGCAACGGGAATAACCGACGCAAAATCCTGCGTAACCACATACTTCGTGCCCGCCTGATCCAGCAAATCCAAAATATCCTTCCCGATCTGAAGCTGCTCCGGAGCGACAAAATAGAGCGTCATATCTTTGTACAGCGTCAACATCCAGGCCAGCGAGCGCACCGTGCGGCCCCGCATCAGATCGCCCACAAACACCACATGCTTCCCGTCAATCCCGCCGATTTTTTCAAAACTGCGCTGCAGTGTGTAAATATCGAGCAGCGCCTGCGTTGGATGCTGGTCCGCCCCGGAGCCCGCATTTACCACCGGAATCGCACGATTGGTGTGCGCCATCATCCACGCCACGCGCTCCGCAAAACCGCCCACCGGATGGCGCATAATAATCATATCCGCATATGAACTAAAGGTCCGCAGCGTATCTTCCGGCGACTCGCCCTTGACCTCGCTCGACGTCTTCGTATCGCGTACATCCATCGTATCCAGCCCCAGAATCTGACAAGCCGCGTCGAACGAGAGATAGGTACGCGAAGACGGCTGCGCAAAATAGAGCATCGCTCGTTTATCCGACAGCAGGGTCTTGAGAAAATTGGCGCCGTCCCGACGTTTATGAATCCGCTTAATCTTCGTTGCCAGCGTACAGAGCTGTTCCAGCTGCCTGCGCGAAAACTGCTGCGCAATCAGCGTATGTCTCGGCTCGGACTGAAAATATTCGCCCTTTTGCTTCAGCGTCAGTTTATTAAAATCCCGCCACGAGATCTGACTCAAATTCTTTTCATCTATCATTCCGTCAACTCCCTGTATGAGTGATGGGATGATAATAACGAGAATGACCTTGAAGTCCAGCATCCTCTGATCAACGATAATCACACACCCAAATCTTACCCGCTTGCTCCTTTGCGCCTCTGCGAGGCGAATCTCGGCTCACAGAGCCGACCCTACACCCAACGCCAGTACAGCCTGCGCTACGCGCTGGCTCATGCACCCTCAGCAGGTCCTCTAAACGCCACCGCATAGCGGAGGCGCAACCCGTAAAGCCTGCGTTACACGCAGGCTCACTCCGTCGCGTCCTGCTTCGCCCCCCCCCGCCAACATAAAACATCATTAATCCAATCTTCTGCATTTCTTTTTTCTTCCAAAAAATCAATCGCCTTCGGCGATAGGATCCCCGTTCATTCCGGCGGACGGAGCCGCCTCCATTCACTCCAAAAAGGTTAAAAGGGCAATGGGCAATGGATCCTCAGGGGCGCAAAAACAATCGGAAACCGAAGTAGTTGTTACGATTCGAAGCATCGTCCATGCACCTGATGGCGCATCGCAGAGTGTCCTGACTGCCGTCGTACCAAGACGCCCCGCGCAGCACATAATCACTGCTGTCAACCTTTTCCTCCGTCCATTCCCACACATTGCCGCCAACACCATAGACGCCCCAGTCGTTGCGCCCGCTCTGCTCAACCGGGCACGATACCGCAAATCCATCCGTGTAACCATCAATCGTGTAACCATCAATCGTTGACCACGAACTAAACGAGGCCTCGGCCGTGGCGTCGGCATAGTTTCCGCTCTTCGGCGGCCAGTTGTTGCCCCACGGATAGGTGCGCCCATCGCCGCACTGCGCCACCGCCAGCCATTCCTCCTTCGAGGGCAATACCAGCTTGTAGCCCTGCGGAAGCTCGCAGTCCTTCTTCATCCAAGCAATGTATTCCTGTGTATCGTTCCAGCTCACCTGCACCACCGGCTGCCGGGCATCGTTGAGCGAATGGCGTTGGTAGTCCCCCGAATCGTGGCCCGGCTTGAAGCGGCGGTATTCCCCATTGGTCACCTCGTATTTGCCCGCCCAGCCCTTCAATGCCGGGATCCAGACAAACTCCATCTTTTCCCCGCCGCCCAGATCAATCGAAATATCCTGGCCAGGCTCGAGCTTCGATTCCTCCAGCAACGTAGACGATGCTTCCAGCTTCGTTGTCGCCGCATCGTCTTGCCTTTGGTGCACAACGGAGCTGGAAGCTCCGTCTACAGCGTTCCCCGGACGACTCGGCGAGCCGTCCCTACCCTGCCACCAGAAAACTCCGCCCACCGCCAGTACCGCCACCGCTATGCCGATGGCGATCCCTTTTACAGCGGATTTCCTTTTGGACGGGATAACGGGAGCAACAGGTTCATCTTTTTTGTGTTCCTTGCGCTCTTTCGCGGTTAATTCAATCTCCTCCGAATCAGACACCACTTTCGGGTCTTTGGTGTATTTCGTGGTTAACTCCGTTTCCGTGGTTCCCTGATTCGAAAGCGGTGTCGAGCCACCGCCCTCCATAGGTTTTAGCGCGGCCATCATTTTCGTTACACTCTGGAAGCGTCGTTCCGGTGGCGCCTCCAGCGCTCTCAGCACCAGTTCATCCCACGCTCTGTTCAGCTTCGAATCCAACTGCGACGGTGTACGCATGCCCAGCTCTTCGCCTGTGAGCAGCTTATAAACCAACAGGCCGACAGAATAGATGTCGCTGCGGGCATCGGCCTCTTCGCCTCGCTTTTGTTCGGGGCTCATATATTCATAGGTGCCCAGTAGTGATTTGGTCGAGGTCCCGTCGGAATCTCCCGCAACCGTGCGCTCGTCTCCCAGCGACATTGAGCGCTGAACGCTCAGCTCCACCATCGACTGAATCCACTCTTCACCCACCAGCTTCACCAACCCAAAATCGGCGATCTTAGCAGTCAAATTTTTCACCATAGAGAAGGCAGAGGACGCAGCGGTTTCCTTTTCGTGTCCTTTCGTGTTTTTGAACCGCTCACTTTGTTCCCTATTTCCTCCGGAAATTATCTGCGCTTCGCTTCGGGTGGTTAATAAAATGTTACTTGGCTTCAAGTCTCGATGCACCGCGCCGTGGCTGTGCGCATACTCCAGTCCAGCCAACACCTGTTTCAGGATCGGCAACAGGACCTCCTGCGGCACCTTCCCGCCCATGCTCTTTGCGAGATCCGCCAGCGTAACGCACTTTTCAGGTTTCAAGTTTCCGATTTCAGATTTCAGGCGGACTCCCTCCGCCAGCTCCATCCGCAGCCAATAGCGTCCCTCCGTTTCGCCAAACTCATCCACCCGAATAATGTTGGGATGCTCCAGATTGGCCATCACCTTGGCTTCGCGTTTAAAGCGCTCCAGCGCATTGGCCGAACGGGTAAACTCCTCCGGCAGCAGCTTCAGCGCATAGCGACGGCCCAGCGTGGTATGCTCCACCTCATAGACCTGGCCCATGCCACCCCGACCGAGCTGCCGGACGACCCGGTATTGCCCCAGCACATCACCCGGATTCAGCGCATACCCGTTTCCATCGTCGCCTGAACCAAATTCGAAGGTCTTATCGTTGCCGATTGAATGATCCATTTAAAACCTCGTTAGTCTATCACACTCTAACCTTAATCACCGATGTTATGGGTTCATATTACGGATAAATTACTCGTTTAATGCGTAACCCAATGTATTTAGATGTTTTTTGCTGAACACCATTCCCTCGCCAGGCAGATCGACATCGATCTCCGGGATCCCCCCAAGACCCACCGCGAAACACACGCACTTCTCCCGATTTTTTGTTCGGTTCCATGTAGGGTTCGTACAAACTAGAACACCACTCAGAGACGTTTCCATGCATATCATATATGCCCCAAGCGTTTGATTGGTAGCCACCAACTGGACCGCTCGCATACTTCGTTTTACTCTTAAGACCATTCCCATACGGTCTGCTTCCATCAAAGCAGG
>CAYOBH010000039.1:11883-18505 GCA_964402125.1 uncultured Verrucomicrobiota bacterium | reverse complement strand
GCTCGTTGATCACCACCCGGCTCATGAACCAAAGCAGGCTGACCGTCGGCAGCACGATGGCTGCCGACAGAAGAACGATCCATTGAAACTGACTGCGTTTATTCATTATTTTTTTGCTCTAAAGGTTTTCCTTAATGTCGTCGAGGTCGTTTCACATTTCTTTCGAGGGGGTCGGGATATGAGATGTCGCAAATCCCAACAAGCCCGCCTGTTCCGAATTATAGACAAGATCAGTTCCTTCAAGAAGCTCCTCGCTGACGGGGAGCAGGATTTCCCACGGGTAATCCGAGAGCACACTATCACGATCTGTCCGATTGTTGGGCTTCAGGGTTTCGAGAACCTCACCGTCACGTTCAATGGTTAAAATGATCGATTCGGGTGCAACATCTTCTTTTTGAGAGCGCATCACATATCGGGCATACGATTTCCCATCGATTTCAACCAAGGCGTATTCCCCCAAAGTTTTGATTAGCTGCACATATGGAATTCGAACTTTCGCTCTCGAATCCTGAATTTTTTTAGAAACAAGCTGTACTGGTTTCATTAGTTCGCTGATCGGTGGAACATCGGTCAACTCAGCGTACAGAGAAAGCGTCTGAGGTTGTTCGTCGGTGTAGACCGCGAAACGGGTTGCCTCCATCAGCTTGGTCAGCTGGCCCAATACTTCCCGAGTCTGCTCCTCGTCTTCTCCGTCCAAATCCTGATTCTCGACAAACTGCTCGATCATCAGTTGTGCTAGCCCACTGGCACTCAGCAGTACCATTTTTTCCGTGTGGCTAACATGGTCGGAAACCGTCTGCATCAGGACCCCACCGTCATTCACCGATTCATGCTGTGCGAGTGCATTGCTGGCGTCATCCACCACGCTCTGCTCCAAACCGATCAGGATAAAACTGCCGGTATCGTGTATCAGCAGCGGCAACGGTTCCGGCGATTTCGCCAACAGCATGTCGAGCGTTTCGAGAACGGGGCCCGTATCTTTGCAAGCAATGGCCAGACCGGGGCGAACTGGCATTCCTTCCGGAACGGTTGCCTCGCCGGGAAGCAGGAACAGGGAAATCTGTTTGATGTTTTCGAATAAGGCAGATGGAATCTCCAGCCCCAGCGCATTCTGGACCAGCATCCGCAGCTGCTGGATCTGGGCGGCGTTCGCGTCCGCCGGCGCCATCGAGGCCAGCGCAATGGCGGAGGATGGAACCGCCTCCAGCCCGGCGCAATCAAGAGTCGGAGTCCTGATCATTTCATAGATCAGGTTCTGCATCCCATCGTTAAAATTGAGCGTGACGCCCATCGCGGCGGAATCATCCTTCACTTCAGCGAAAACCACCACATCGTCCATGCTGGCAAAATTGGCGATGACTGCGACAAGCCGCGCCTCCGGCGGAAAATCGGGAACCATTTTCTGGGCCGTCTTGTACAATCCATCGACATCGACCCACAGTGTCATAAGATTTTCGCGGCGGATCCGTTTGTTAATCCGCTTGAAGGAGGCGTTCTCCGTCGCGAGGCTCGGATTCGAGTTTTTTCCCTTGTACTGTTTTATGCTCCATTCCAGTTGTTCGGCGGGATGGGCGATTAGAAAAATTTTGTCGTCGTAGGCAATGCTGGGTCCCTCGGGTATTTGCATAACCTTCATCCCTTCCAGTTCGGGCATTGGACGGCTCGACAAGCCCAGTGCTGCGATGAGGGTCCCCCGCAGAACGTCGCTATCGCCCGGATCCGCGAGGAGAACAAACGAAGGGGTGTCCTGATCCGGATCAATGCCGACAAGGCCAAAGGCCAAGCTTCCAACCTTTCCCAGTTCGGCAGCAATGCTGCTGCTTGTGAGGGAGCCCATGATGGCCTCGCCTACCTCGTTGTCGGCTTCCACGTCGATCTGCAGACTGTCGCCCAGCGAATCGAGCTGTAGTAGCATCGTCACAAACTGCTTCAGCGTTTCGCCGGGATTTCCCAGCTCGACATAAGCCAGCGTATCGGCGGGCATCAGGGCGGTCGGATCAAAGACACCAATTTTATCCAGCAGCGGCTTGGCGTTTTTCACGACTTCGGTTTGATCCGCATGGTCATTCATCAACTGCGTCAGCGCCATCTGCGCGCGAGCTTCATCGTCGAGGCGAATATAGCAGACGGCCTGATGATAGAGCGCCTGCGCTTTGTGTTTTGAAAGGGCCGAGTCATCGTTCACAATCTTTTCATAATGAACGATAGCCTCTGGAAGATTACCTTCGATCTCCTCGGCATAGAGTCCCTGTTGAAGCAGTTCGCCTGATTTCTGCGCCTGAAGCTGTGTTCCGGTCAACATCAGCACGGAAAGAATAACAACTGCTCCGTATTTACTGAATCTCATAATATATCTCCACTTAGACTTTCCACATTGCAAACGGAAACAAGTTCCGTTTGCAATGTGTTTATCTGGATGATCTGTGTTGCGCTAAATCCTATTGCTGACTACTGACCTTCCAAAACAGCACGGCCCCAGAGATAGGGATACTGCCAGGCGTTGTCGGTGTCGTCCTGCCAGCCGATCAGCGCGTTGCGCCCGGAACCCGACTGGTTGTCGTTCACCAGAACATCCATTCCGATGACAGTTCCAACGTGCGGCGCAGGCGTTCCCAGCGTCGACCAAGGGAAGGCGGCTTCGATGCAATAGCCCTTTCCCGTTTTCTTGAACGCATATTCGACGCCGTCCATTTTGTCATGTTCGCATTCCGTCAAGGTTGGGTTCGACCCGTCCCAGAGGAAAACAAACTGGTAGTCGGTCGCTCCGAGTCCGTCCTGCTTGCTGTCCTTGGCATCGATGTACAGGGCTACGCTGTCGTTTTGATACCATTCCTGTTCTGGATTATGATTCGGCGTATTATCCGTCACATCCAGAAGATAATAGAGGTTGTCCTCATCCCACAGCATCTTGAACTCGGCAGCGACAACGCCTCCCTGAACAGGTGCATCAATCACGTCCGACGAGACCGCCACCTTTTTTGAAACGGGATTCGCCAGGCCTGTGTTCCAAGCCGCGTCCGCCCGTCCATCGATCACCGGGGCGATTTTGGCCTGCGCCACCTTGGCAGGCACGAGCTTGGCAAGCTGTTCCTGACGGCGCACCATTTCTGCGGCGCGTTGCTCGAGAAGCTCTTCCTGCTGGCGTTCAGAAATTTCATCCATGACGGTTTGGAGGCTCTGCAACGTTGTCATCAACTCCGTAAGTGGAGGAATGCCCTTTAATTCGAAGCTCAGTGAAAGCGCCTGCGGCTGCTCATCCGTGTAGACCGCGAAACTGGTGGCTTCCATGAGCTCGGCCAATTGGTCCAATACCTCCCTAGCTTGCGCCGCTTCTTCGACATCCAGATCACCCTCTTTGATGGCCTGGTCGACGATGATTTCCATTATTCCGCCGGCATTCCACAGGATCAGCTTTTCGGTCCGGCCAACATGGTCGGAAATGGCCTGCTTCAGTACACCGCCGTCATTCACAGAAGCATGGTTTGCAAGGGCATTGCTGGCGTCATCTACCACGCTCTGCTCCAAACCGATCAGGATAAAGCTGCCGGTATCGCGTATCAGCAGCGGCAACGGTTCCGGCGATTTCGCCAACAGCATGTCGAGCGTTTCGAGAACGGGGCCCGTATCCTTGCAGGCAATGGCCAGCCCGGGACGGAAGGGCATTCCTTCCGGCATGGTTGAGTAGCCGGGAAGCAGGAACAGATCAATCTGTTTCATGTTTTCGAAGAAGGCGGATGGTATTTCCACGCCCAGCGCATTCTGGACCAGCATGCGCAGCTGCTGGACCTGGGCGGCGTTCGCGTCCGCCGGGGCCATGGAGGCCAGTGCAATGGCGGAGGAGGGAACCGCCGCCAGTCCGGCGCGATCAAGGGTCGGGGTCTTGATCATTTCATAGAGCAGGTTCTGCATGCCGTCGTTCAGGTTGAGCGTGGCGGTGATCCCGGCCCCATCATCCTTGATGGCTGCGGTCATCACCAGGTCGTCTATGCTTGCGAGATTGGCGATAGACGCGATAAGCCGGGCCTCGGGTGGAAGATTGGGAACCATTGTCTGGACCGTCTTATACAACCCATCGACATCGCCCCATAGTGTCACAAGGTTTTTCCGCCGGGCCTGCTTGTCGATCCGCTTGAAGGAGGCGCTTTCCGACGCAAGGCTCGGGTCCGAGCTTTTTCCTTTGTACTGCTTGATGCTCCATTCCAGGCGTTCAGCGGGATAGGCGATCAGAATGATTTTGTTGTCGAAGGCAACCCCCGGTCCATCCGGAATCTGCATCACGGGCAACCCTTCCACTTCACCTGTTGGCCGGCCCGTCAGGCCCATCGCCGCGATGAGGGTTCCCCGCAGCACATCGCTCTCTCCCGGGTCCACCACGGCGATAAATGAAGGGGTTTCATTTTCCGGGCCGATATCGCAAACGCCAAGAGCCAGGGTTTCCATCTTTCCCAGTTCGGCGACAATGCCGGGAGCTGCAAGGATGGCCATAATGACCTCCTTCGGCAACTCGTTGACGTTATCAGGCCACAGCCCGTCTTCGATGTCGATCTTCGCAACATCGCCCAGCGAATCGCTCTCAATCCTCTTTTTCAGCAGTTCCAATGATTTGGCGGGACTCCCCAGTTCCACATAAGCCAGCGTGTCGGCGGGCATCAGGGCGGCCGGATCAAAGATTGAAATTTTATCCAGCAGCGGCTTGGCCTTCTCCACGACGGCGGCTTGATCGGCATAGTCATGGATCAATCGGTTCAACGCCGCCTGAGCGCGGGCCTCGTCATCGAGACGAATATAGCAGACGCCCTGATGATAGAGCGCCTGTGCTTTGTGTTTCGCGGGGGCCGAGTCATTGCTCATGATCTTTTCATAATGGACAATGGCCTCCGGCAGATTCCCTTCGATTTCCTCGGCATAGAGCCCCTGCTGAAGTAATTCGCCTGATGTCTGTGCGTGAATCTGCGTTCCGGTCAGCATCAGCATAGAAAGAATAACGCCCGCTCTGTATTTTCTGAATCTCATAATGTATCTCCGCTCGAATTTTACACACTCTACAAAACCCACGATGGGTTTCATAGTTCGATTGCAAACGGAAAGCATTCCCGTTTGTTCTGAGCGTAAGGTAGATAATGGATGTTACCGTTTTGATACGGATTGGTCTTTTTGCTGTGCAAAATGAGCAGCTTTACTTTTTCAGCATCTGATAGACGAGCGATAGCAGTTCTTGGGCAGAATAGGGCTTGTTGATCAGCGCGGTTCCGGCTTCAGGGGTAATTTCCAGCGGGAGCGTTTCGGCCGTGTAGCCGCTGGAGAAGAGCACCGGAATACCCTTATAATGGGAAGCCAGATATTCATAGACCTGCCGCCCGTTGCAGCGAGGCATAATCACATCCAGAATCGCCAGTCCGATTTCTGCATGGTGTTGATCGATTAACGCTTTTGCTTCCACGCCGTCAGACGCTTCCAGCACATTGTAGCCCGCCCGGTTTAAAACCTGCACACCGATTCTTCGGACATCAGGATCATCTTCGGCTAAAAGAACAGTTCCAGACCCTTTTGGGATAATAGGGATGGAATTGACCGGTTTTCCCTTTAATTCCCCGTCATCGAGAGGCAGAAGAATTACAAATTCCGAACCCTTTCGTTTCTCGCTGTGCACGGTGATGGTGCCGCCGTGCTGCTTAATAATGCCGTATGCCACCGCCAGCCCCATGCCGGTTCCTTGGCCTAAGCCTTTGGTTGTAAAGAAAGGTTCAAACAATCGCTCAATGACGGCATCAGATATTCCGATACCGCTGTCGCGCACAATAAGTTCAAGATAATCTCCCGGGTTGAGTTCTGTTGAATTCGGGTCGGCATCTGCCATCTTACGGGTCCCTACAACAATTTCAATGCGTCCGCCGTTCGGCATGGCATCGCGGGCGTTCAGGCAGAGGTTAAGAATGACCTGCTCAATCTGCCCTTTATCGGCAACGACCGAAATCGGCTCCATAGAATATGGCTGAACCTGTAGATCGATGTGTGTACCCAGCACCCGACGCAGCATAATGGCCATGTCTTCAACCATGGCATTGGGATCAAACCGTTTGGCCTGGAGCATCTGTTTGCGGCTGAAGGCGAGCAGCTGGCGCGTCAGATCGGCCGCGCGTTCGGCTGCCTCTTGAATGATTTCGGTGTTTTCAAGCAGCTCTGGCGAATGGGTTGCGTCCTCTTGTATCAACGATGCGTGACCGCAGATAATCTGAAGAATGTTGTTAAAGTCGTGGGCAATGCCGCCGGCAAGAAGTCCGATCGCTTCCATTTTCTGCGCAGAACGCAGTTGTTCCTGAGTGGTAAGCAGCGCCTCCTCCGCGCGCCGACGCTGCATAATGTTTATGGAGAGAACCATAATAATCACGATCAGCACAAGAATGATCGATCCGGCAAGAATCAATCGAGTGCGGTGAATTTGAAAAAAGCGGTTCGGGGCATTGATGATATGCGTATTCAGCGGCAGAAGGTCTTCGTCTATTCCAAACTTTTTGAGTTGGCGATAGTCCACTTCGAGTCGCTGAGGCGAATAACGGACCACCGGAATGGAATCGATATTTTCTCCATCGAGAACCCGCTGCGCAATTTCCCCTACAGCCTC
>CAYOBH010000039.1:0-11783 GCA_964402125.1 uncultured Verrucomicrobiota bacterium | reverse complement strand
TCCGCATACTGCGGCGCAAAGGACTCAAAATTACGGCGGGACGCTATGCCGCTTTCACCTTGATTGCTCAGCACCAGAATGTGTCTGGCCTTCGGGCAAAGGTGCTCGATCAGCTTAAATGTTCCGCTGTAATCCGACTGTTCGGCCACGCCGGTTATCTTTTTCTGTCCCTCAATCATTTCGGGGAGGAAGCGGTTTACTCCCCCAAACACCACCGGAATTTCAGCGCCCAGCCGTTCCCGATTCCGAAGGACAAAATCAAATGCCGCATTATCAATGGTGATAATCAGATCCGGCGGCATAATACGGCACTTATATTCGAGATCATTCAGGAGCCAATTTTCGCGAAGTGGATCCGGAAAGCGGCGGGAGTCAAGATAGCAGATAATGGGTCCCGCGCCAAAATTGTCGGCCTGTATTTTATGAAGAACGCCCTCCAGTATCTCGTCACTCCACGGATAACCGGGCGAATAGGAATTGATGATCAATACGCTGGGCGAAAACTCCGACGTGTTCGGAGACTCTTCTTGTGCGGAAATCACATTTAAACAAAACAGCATTACCCCAAAAATCAGCGAAGGAAACGAATGGAACAGTGCACATCGCCCCCTTATGCATCCGCGAATCTGTTGACGTAGTCGATTCTTTATGGTGCCTCGTCCCAAACCAGCACGCTGTTTTCTGTTTTGATTCATTCTGACTTTCTTTTCGCGCAAGCAACATCAGAAGGTGGAGCCTCCGCCCCAAAAAAACTCCCCCTGAACATCCGAGTCAAGCGTAGTTGGGACAGTGAAGAGTGTCAATAGTGAGCCGCCTTCTTCTCCTTCCCCCCAAACACCTTAAGCCTTCGCATAGTAGCAAAAAAAATGCCAGTGCTGAAAATTTTTAACGGGAAGGTTGTTCAGCGCATTCAGCGACTGAAAATAATCTGAATTCTTCATTACATTCCGAGGGGAGACTGTGCTAGAAAATGTGGCGATTCTCATTACTGGGGATTTGTGTTAGTTATATGGTCAATTTTGACAAGTAGGGCGATATAAACAAACGAAGGAATGTCATTATGAAGAATAAGATTCTGCTTACTTTCTCTCTCTATCTCCTCTCCGGAGCAGCCGGTCTGGCGCAATTTCCCGGACAATTTTCCGGGCAATCTCCCGCGCAATCCGGCGACGCCAAGTCGTCGAGCCTCAATCTTCCGGGGCAACGCTATCCGCAGGTGGACTCGCAGCGACGCGCCATATTCCAGCTCAGGGCACCGGAAGCTACGACAGTAAAACTGCATTTGATAGACGATGAGTATGATATGGTGAAGGATGCCGGCGGCGTATGGACCTTTACCTCAGAACCGATGGACCTGGGCTTCCACTACTATTGGTTCGTTATCGACGGCGCGGGCGTCACCGATCCCGCCAGCAAAACCTTTTATGGCAACAGCCGCCTTTCCGGCGGCATCGAGGTGCCCTCGCCGGACGAGGATTTTTACCATTTCAAGGATGTTCCCCACGGCGTTGTTTCTGAACGGTGGTATTTGTCGAAGAGCGCTAATGCGGGGAGACGGGTGTTTGTTTATACACCGCCGGATTATGACACCAACACAACGGCCCGCTATCCGGTCCTCTATCTGCGCCACGGCGGCGGCGAGGATGAAACCGGATGGTCCGTCCAGGGATACATGAGCTTCATTATGGACAACCTGATCGCTGAAAAGAAGGCCGTCCCCATGATCATCGTGATGGACTCCGGTGCCGCCGGCGGCATGGGCATGGGAATGGGCGGCGGTTCCAACACCATGGTGACGGAGCTGATCCCGATGATTGATTCAACGTACCGCACCATCGCCGACCGCGACCACCGCGGTATGGCGGGGCTTTCTCTCGGCGGTACCCAGACCTTCCAGACCACCCAAGCCAATCTGGACCA
This sequence comes from uncultured Verrucomicrobiota bacterium, assembly GCA_964402125.1. Lineage (GTDB taxonomy): Bacteria > Verrucomicrobiota > Kiritimatiellia > Kiritimatiellales > Pontiellaceae > Pontiella. The sequence goes on along the minus strand of CAYOBH010000039.1, from coordinate 9,863 downwards.
GTTTGCCTGGATCGCGGCGTTCAGCTCGCCCTTCCAGTTCCCGGATGTGAAGACGGGATACAACGGCTTGATGGCCGATCCGGAAGCCTTCGCCAAGCAGGTCAGACTGTTCTACCTGAGCATGGGCGAAAATGAAGTTCGGTGGGGCGGTACCCGTCCGTTCCATGAAGAGCTGGAAAAGGCGGGCATCAAGCATGTCTATTATGAATCCCCGGGCACCTCGCACGAATGGCAGACTTGGCGGCGCAGTTTATACGATCTCGCCCCGCGTCTCTTCCGTTTTGAGGCGGAGGAGAAACAAGCCGACGACAGCATTCGATTCAACACGAAGGGGCAGCGAAACCGCTGACCCTTCGTCTTTGAGTAATCAGAGTGCCTTTGCAGGCCGTCCGCAGACGGCTGGGGGCCGCCATCCCTATCCGAGTCACCTACTCCTCTTCGTTTTACAGGCAATTCAATCTTGCACTATCTCGGCAGCAGCTTTACAAGCGCATCCGACAACGGGTCCCTTGCGTAATATGTTTGCCAATGGTGGGTTGCCGAAGACGTCCAGATTGAAACAGGAGGCTCTGTTGGCTCGTCAAACAAAAACCATTGCAGTTGGAGCTCTTCTTGTCATCGTCATGTCCGGTTGCAGGTCGATCCAGCCCTATATCCAGACATACACGCAAATGCCTGCAACGCATTATGTCTTTGTCATGCCGGAAGGAAGAGAGACGTTGCCCTGCGTGAAGGAGTTCATCGCCTTCAAACAAGAACAGGGCTTTATACCCGAAGTGCTTTCTTTTAGCATGGGGATGTCTCCAAGCGATCGATGCATATTTGTGCAGGAACAACTCGCGCAACGGAAACCAAATGGCAATTCGTGTGCGTATGTTCTCTTCATCGCAACAGAAGAGGAGCTGCCCATGGGACCCTGGAAATTCGAGGGCCATGACCAGACGGTTGTATCGGATATTCCCTTGCTGCTCGGAAAAGCGATTCTACCTGAAGAAACCATTCGGGACGATGATTGGTCGGATGCCTATTCATCAAAATTCCCGTGGATTCCCGGACGCATTCCCTTCTCCAATGCAGACGTATTGGAAACCATCTTTTCGTCTACGCGACAATACTTCACGCAGCCCGCAACCTCCAAACCCCTTGCGTTGCTCGGGGCAGAACGGTTCATGTGCATGTCGGATTTTTCGCTGATTATGGGGAAGGCCAAACGTGCATTCATTAAACGTGACTGGGAATCCATTCTCTTTGCACAGGATTGGCCCAGCGATGTCAGGTTGGGAAAGGTGAAGGAGGATGAATCTGTTGTTAGGATTAGCACGCGCTCGATAGAGGATCCAAACATTGCCATCCTCTATGACGTTACAATAGACAAGGCGTTTATGGAATATTGGGCAAGGCATGCTCCCCGGATCGTCTACATTGGAGCTCATAGCTTTCAGTTTTTTGACGACAACAATGTTTCCATTGGGCGCTATCTGGTCTCATCCTATGCAATGAACGCGTTACCGAATAATTTAGGTCCGAACAGCCCGTCCGTGCTTATGACGACCGGCTGCAGCGTCGGAAAACCAAACAATGACCTGCTCAAAAAACTGTTTTCGGAGCAATGGATCTGCTGTTTTGTGGGCGCTTCGGAAACAAGTGCTCCGTATCCGCTTTGGGCTGGCATTGGTGCTGAAATCAATATCGCCAAATCCATTGCAGAGGGGCTGTCGCCCGGCTTAGCGTTGAGAGCCACCCGTGAATGCTATTTTGATCAATCTAAGTCGCGGATAAGATCAAAGAAGGCATGGCAGATTCGACGGAACCTGTTTTCCTTCGTGATCTACGGGGATCCGTCGGTAACCTTTCCTCCCATCCCTTAGCGGGCTTCTCTCAAGAAAGATGATCCGCAGGACTATTGCGGCATATAAGGGGCCATCAGCGAGAGCAGGCCCCAGGCGATCAGCATGGCCACCAAAGAGGATAGCCCGCCGATCTTGAGCCATTGGATAAAGCTGACGTGTGCATGCGACTGCTTTTCGAGCATCCCGAGAGCGACAATATTGGCGGTGCTGCCGATCAGCGTAATGTTCCCTCCGAAGCAGGCCCCGAACAGCAGCGCCCACCAAAGCGGCATGGCGGGCACTGTTTCGGAGAGTGCCGTGATAACCGGCGAAAAGGCCGCCACAAAAATAACATTGTCCACAAACGCCGATCCGAGCGCTGTGGTGGCCATGATGGAGGGGATCAATATCGCTGGATTGTCGCCGCAAACGCTGACGAAGCCATCGGCAATGACCTGAGTAACCTTCGTATGCTCGAGCGTTCCGGCGATTGCAAAGAGCAACATGAAGAAGAGCAGCGTCCACCAGTCCACCTCGTGCTCCACATAGTGGCGGGCGCGATCGCGCTTGAACAGCATGACGATGCCGGCACAGGCGAGCGGGGCCACCAGCAGGATGCTGTTCGTCCCCAGGTGGAGCGACTCTTCTAAGACATGGTGCGAAGCGATGAACCCCAATGTGAGCAACAGCACGGCGAGGCCGCGGCGGTAAGGAACAACCACTTTGGGAACCAGACTCAGTTGCCGATCCATACGGTCCTTCAGCCGTTCGTCAAACTCGTGCAGCTCCTTGCGGTACCACATGAGGCAAACGACAACGCATGACCCCAGCGAGACCAGCATGATCGGAAAGGCCCACTTAAAAAAGTCGCCAAAGGTCATTCCTGCCTTGGTTCCAATAAAGATGCCGACAGGATTACCCATCATGGTGCCGGCGCTGCCGATATTGGTGCAGAGGACACAGATGATGATGTAGGGCGTCGGATTAAGTTTTAGTCGGTTGCACACTTGGAAAATGAGCGTGGCGATAAAGATAATCGAGGTCACTTCGTCCACGGCGCAGGCCAGCAGGGCCGACGCCACGGCGGTGGCGGCAATAAATTTGCGACCGGTCATTTTGGGAATGGAAATCAGGGCCTGCACCACCCAGGTGAAAAAACCAAAATCGCGCAGAGCACCCACCACGATCATCATCCCCACCAGAAACAGGATCACCGGCAGTTCCGCCGAGGCAACAAAGTGCTCGATGTCGAGGCAGTGGGTGAAAATGAGCACCGTCAGCCCGAGAAAGGCGATGGAAAGACGGAAGGTCCAAAAGAAAAGCGTGCCGAGGATAATGGCCAGAAATACGCTCGACGCCACCATCTGCTTTTCATTGAAAACACCAAACAGTTTTCCAGAAAACCCGATGCCGACGCTGATCAGCAACAGCAATGCCATCCGCGCCAGCAACTGTTTTGTTGAAAGTACTGCGCCGTTTTTTTCCTCGTGCATGCCGCCTCCTTATTAGGCCCAGAAAATCTGGGAGATGAAACTGTCGAGGTTGACTGATCCAAAAAACTGGCGTCCCTCCACGACCTGGATTTGCCGAATCCCCTGCATCAGGAATATCTTAGCGAGCTGGATCGCCGGCGTTTCCGGCGAAATGGCCACAAACTTGTCGCGCATAAAATCGGCCACCTTGGTCTCGGAGTCCTTACGCAGCAGCTCGGAAAATGGCTCAAAATTTTCAATCGGGGTCAGATCCTCCATCCATAGAAGATGCTGGGGAAGACTCAGCCCAAGCAGATCTTCGATGGCGATCACTCCGCGCAAATCGCCATCCTGATCGACCACGGGAATATCCATAATCCGATTAGAGCAGAAAGCCTGAATGGCGTGGGCCAGCGTGTCGCTTTCGTCAAGCGTAACCGGATTGCGGTTCATGACATTCATTGCGTTCAGCTTAATGGTTTCCTTTTCCGGGTTTTCGGTGAGGATGCCCAGCACTTCACGGGCTTTGTCGACCGCTATCAGCTGTTTGAGTACATGTGGAGCTCCAAGTTTCTTGGAAAGGGCGGCCACTAACCGCAGATAAGCCCCTGGATCATCCTTTGGCGTTAGGATCAGGACAATGACATTCACGGGCTCCTCGCCGGGGGCCTCGAAATCGACACCATGGTGCGTTGTTGCCATCGCCAGATACGGACGGGAAAGTCCGTCGATCCGCGCATGAGGAAGGGCCAATCCTTCGGCAAGAACGGTAGGGGAAAGACGTTCGCGTTCAAGAACGTCAGCAAAGGCCGCTGTACGATCAAACGCGCCTATTTTACGATGAATAAGTTCGACCAGTCGATCCACCACCTCATCGCGCGATTTTGCATCGATGTTACACGCGATGCACTCCTCATCCAGATAGTCTGTAATGCAGACCCCCTTGCTCGTCGTCATTGTTTCCATCCTCCTTGCAAAGAAACCAAAATCAACCCGGTTTCACTTTAAACGATATAAACCCAAGAATAACAATTGTCAACGCCGGCGATGTATTGCTGTGGCGCGGGTTCTCGGAAGCCCCAGAATGGCTTCGCGCTAGCCCGCGATACGGCGAGGCAGGCAGGGATGCCCGCGATACGGCAGGGCAGGCAGGGATGCCTACCCCACATTTTTCAGTCCAAGAAGTCGGCTATAGGGTATTTAAAATGCTCTAGGGTGTAATGTTGTTTCGCCACTTGTGGGGCGAAATACCGCAGTATTTGGAAAAGACGCGGCACAAGTCGCTGTCGCTGCTGAAGCCGCATTGCCGCGCAATCTGCTGTAGATCTCTGGAGGTTGAGCTGAGCAGTTCTTTGGAGCGTTCAAGCCGGAGAGCTATAAATGCTTCGTGCGGAGAGCATCCCTTCACGCGCTGAAAGGTGCGCCGCAGGTGGCCTGCCGAAAGATTAATCACCGAGGCCGCCGCATCGATGGTCGGCGATTCGCTCATGTGCTCGCGATACCAAATCAGCACCGATTCCACCCGCTGTTCGTCCACCTTGTCGAGCGGAACATGGCTTTCCAGCGTAACGCCGTTGAGCAGGAGCAGAGCCAAATCAATCACCGCTCGTTCCAGTTTAAGTTCGCTGATGGGTGAATAATTCATGGCATGCTTTTCGAGCCGTCGATAAATTTTATCGATCTGCTCTACCTCGCTCTCGGTGATTTCTCGGGCAAAATATCCGTCTTCTTCGACCGCCTGTTTAAGCACATTGGGCACGGAAGTCAGATGTATCGCATAACGTTTCGGCGAATTTTTCCCGCTGCGCCACCCATAGGAAACACCCGGCGGAATAACCCACACATATCGTTCCTTCAGCGGCACTTCGGGTGCATCTGGGAAAACGGGTGCCATTTTACCCTCTGCCACGACATAAATTTCCCAATTAAACCGCTCTCCGATCGGAACCGGATGCTCCTTAAAATTGAGATATCCACTTGCTAAATAGCGTATCATTTTTTTGACCCCATTCCCCTAAGATCAGTTTCCAGTTATCAGTTGGAGGAATAGCATTTGCGGCGAACTCCAACAACTCAATTGCGTTTAAACGCCATGGCAAATCTGATTGATCGATGCCCAACTGACCTCGCACAGCGGGTTCAGTGCCGCCAAAGATTGAGGCCATATGCAAACCCTCAAATGTGGCGACATCATTTATAAATCCAAACTGCCCGGTCTCTGGATTATAATTCAAATAGAAAGGCCATGGTGGTTATTGCCAAATGGCAGGGGGCTACTTTTCGCTGCGGACACGGAAGAACTGCGCCGAGCTGTCGCTCTCAATTTCCCACATAACAGCTTCGCCGGCGTTGGTCCAAGATTCCAAGTCACCAGACTGTTCCAGCTGTAGATAGAGGGTTGCTACGCCGTCGACGGCTTCCAGCAAAATTTCGCCGAGTGCAATGTGGAGAACCACATTCGATGGATAGAGATCAAAGGTGCTGCCATTGGCTTTGATATAGTCAATTCGCCACTGGTCGCTGACCGTCGGATTTCCGCCTTGGTCGACTTCCGCTTTGTCATCAAATCCATCTTCATCCGTATCGGGATTCCATGGGTCAGAACCGATGGTACTCTCTTGAGTGTTGGTCAGACCGTCGCCGTCGGCATCGTCGGAGAAGGTGGCTGTAACGGTTTTTGGCGCATTCATGGTTACATGAGCCTCCTGATCGGTTCCGGCAGCGTCCCCGCTCCAGCCCATAAAGAGCCAGCCAGTGTCGGGGGTGGCGGTCAGGGTCTGTTCGGAATCCTTGGCGTAAAAAGCCTCGGAGGGATCGACTGAGCCGTTTCCGATCACATTAACGTCGAGCCAGTAGTTGGTCTGCCAGAGCCAAGTGATGGAAGAGTCCTCGGCCATTGTTACCGTGACGGCATTGGAGGTTCCAGTGGCAGGAACCGAGCCCGTTCCGGTCCAGCCCGTACAGGTATAGTTCGTAGCTCCGTCCGTGACGTTGGACACCGAACAGATGACTTCTGTGTCAATGACATAGCTATCGCTCCCAACTGCTGGAACCGGAGATCCGTGTGCAGAGACGACGGTTAAGGTTACCGGAGCGGGAGGCGACACCGTTTCGATCACGATTGAATCGACGTACGCCTTGTCTGTCGTCGCGCCTTGGAATTCGATGTACATGGGCACAACGTGGTAGGGGTTCTCACAGACGCGTTCGGCGATCAGACTGCCGTCCATGGTCTCCACTCTGAGCGTGTTGGTCCATGCTTCGTAGTCGAACGTGACGACAAAATGATACCACGTGCCGGGTGTGAAATATCCCACGACCTCCGTCGTAAAGTTGGGCTTATAGAACTTGATGTGAAGTTCATTTGGCGTGGGAAGATAGGACCCGCCCAAGTCGTCGGCGTCATACACTTCGAAAAGGAAGCCCGCAGCCCAATAGTGGGCGTTGTCGTTGATCGCGACAAAGCCTCCGTCGGTGTAGTTGTACGCCTCTCGAAGAACGATCGAGGGATTCATGTCGAACTGGAGGATCGTCTTCATTCCGGCGGGCGCGGACATGTTCACGGGGAGCTTCGCTGTGCAGGGCTCACCGAGCTCTTCAGAAAGAGCCAGTGAGCGGCTGCCTGTCGTGGCGGCCGCGTCGGTGACCGCAACCGAGCTTTCTCCGTCGACCGTGATCGCCCACGGCGCTGGTGGCGGCGAGCCTACAGGATCGGAGTCAAAGTTGACTACGGTGGCGGCGTAGAGTTCCGTTCCCGCGACAATCCATACATACGCAACACAACCCAAGAAACCCATGATATTTTTCATAATCGTACACGCTCCTTTCCAGAAAACATGCCTTCTGACCTGTCAGTTTCCCTCCCAATCCCGACGCTGTCACTGCGGAATCGTTTCCACTATCATCCCCCAGAGCAGGTTATCAAAACACTAGTTTCCATAACTAGTAGCATTTACTGTGCAAAAAAAGAGGAAAGAGTCATCTCTCATATAATCCGCGCAAATTTTCAACGCAACGAGCGACAAGGACGATGCATCTGGTACAGGGAAGAATAAATACTTCGGTTCGCCCCTTTAATGCAATTTTGCGTGTTTAGCGGTCAATCCGCCCGGTTCTCTTTTTTGCCCGCGAAACACACGAAATAGCGCGAAACAATTGGATTAAGGAATTAACAACCAACAGCAGGCATGATAGCGTTTCCGAGAAGTTGTACAGCATGGAGTTTGGTAAATTCATTTACGATTTCAAAGCGTCAATATTCAGCTGGTATAACAAATCACAGCACTGGCTTTTTAATTCGCTGTGTTTTGGGTGTTTTTTTGTTAGGCAGTCAAGCAACCGTAAGGAGATATTTCGCAATGGATATTCCAAGAATTTTCAACATTACCGAGAGCGCTCATCGGATCCACAACCCGTTCACGCCCGAAAAACTCGCGACTCTCGGCGCGGTATTGCGCTTGGAACCGGGCACTTGTGTCCTCGACCTCGGCAGCGGTTCGGGCGAGATGCTGTGCACTTGGGCACGCGATTATGGAATCACGGGCACAGGAATCGACATGAGCCCATTGTTCACCAATCAAGCGAAGCGCCGCGCTGAAGAACTCGGTGTTGCCGGCCAGATCGAGTTTATCCACGGCGACGCTGCCGGCTACGTAGCCGCCGAAAAGGTCGGAGTGGCAGCCTGTGTCGGCGCCACATGGATCGGCGGGGGAGTCGCCGGCACCATCGAACTTTTGGGGCAGAGCCTCCGTACCGGAGGACTCATCCTCATCGGCGAGCCCTTCTGGCGTCAGATGCCGCCGACGGAAGATGTTGCCAAGGGGTGTCTTGCCCATTCGATTTCCGACTTTCTCACGCTTCCGGAACTTCTCGCGTCGTTTGGGCGCCTTGACTACGACGTCGTGGAAATGGTTCTGGCCGACCAAGACGGCTGGGATAGATACGAGGCGGCCAAATGGCTCACGATGCGCCGATGGCTTGAGGCCAATCCCGGCGACGAGATGGTCAACGAGGTTCGCGCCCAACTGACCTCGGAACCCGGACGCTACGCCTCTTGCACGCGTGAATACTTGGGCTGGGGTGTGTTCGTGTTGATGGCGCGGTGATTGTGCAGACTGACGGATAGAATCTTAATCATTCAGGAGACTAGATTATAAGAATAATACAACTTATGGTTTTTGTCGTAGTTACAGGATTCTGTGGATGCGCACACACCGTTCGGATAATAGACGAAGATGGGAACCCGTTAGAAGGAGCGTATTGTGGGGAGGCTGTTTTTGATCCCCGAACACCTCCTCTGGTCATGAAATTCGACTCTAATGGTGAATATGAGATCGAATGGTGTTCATTGAAGAAAATGATGGCAGTATCAAAGGAAGGATATGAACCTGTCATCTTCTATGCCCCCGACAAACCTAAAGTGATTACTTTGAAAAAAAATCCAGCTTCTGAAGGAAAAATTAGCGATTAGAATATTACCAACCAGCCATCCGAGGTTGTCTTTCGACGCTAGAATTGTACTTCTCCGGCCCACTCGGAACGGCCACGTTTGGGGGCTCGGCGCGAAGGGCTTCAATCCTTCGCGCCCTACAATTTCCGCCCACACCGATCCGCCCCGCTTTGTGTTCTTCAATCCTTCGTGGTTCAGACCTTTATACGCTCCGACCCGCGCTCGCAAAATTCCTGTTGGGCGGGGGTTGACAGCTTTGGGATATGAGCCTATGTTCCGTCCCGTCATGAGAAAAGAATTCAACAACCGACTGCTAGGCCTGCTGCTACTCGCTGGGAATGATCCTGCGTGCGTGGTTTGCCTTTAGGTTGTTTGCGTGACCGAATTTGAAAACCTCCGCAGGAAACTGCGGGGGTTTTTTGTTTTCCGCAGTTCGCTTGCCGGGTTTTTTGAAAAGAAAGAAATGGATAACGATAACCGGGTTGTTTAGATTACGGCCCTTTCAGGAGAGATACAATGAACGTGCCCAAGTACAAGATACCGGAGATGATCGATCTCCCCGACCGGCAATGGCCATCAAGGAGCATTACCAAGTCGCCCGTCTGGTGTTCCGTCGATATGCGCGACGGCAACCAGGCGCTTCCCGATCCGATGGATCCGGACCAGAAGCTGGAATATTTCAAGATGCTCTGCGATATCGGGTTCAAGCACATTGAGATCGGGTTCCCCTCGGCCAGCCAGGACGAGTTCGATTTTTTCCGGCGCTTGATCGAGAACGATCTCATTCCGGACGATGTGTTCATCATGGGGCTCACGCAGTCGCGGCCGCATTTGATCGAGCGCACGATGGAGGCCTTCAAGGGCTGCAAACGGGGGATTGTCCACGCCTATATTGCGCCGTCCGATCTCCACATGAAGACGGTTTTCGGGATGGAGCGCCAGCAGCTCATCGAAACCGCGGTGGCGGCTACACGGCAGATTCGCGCGTTGGCCGAGCAGATGCCCGAGTCGGACATCCGCTACGAATTTTCGCCGGAGGAGTTTACCGACACAGACCCCGATTTTTCCGTCGAAATTTGCGAGGCGGTTTTTGCGGCGTGGGGCAAGGCGACG
>CAYOBH010000038.1:0-18680 GCA_964402125.1 uncultured Verrucomicrobiota bacterium | reverse complement strand
CGGCCATGCTGGCCCAAGCCAATCAGCTTCCGCAGGGTGTTCTTAAGCTTATCGGTTAAAAATTTCTATCGACCCCCCAACACGCAGGCGGACCCCGGGTTTTCCGGGCTCCGCCTTTTTGATATGTCAGACATGAATGGCACTTAGTTAAGGGGTTTTGAACACCATGTCCACGGCTATAATTCTCAGGAGTTTTTGCCGATCAGTAAGAGAGTTTCCTTGCATCAAATTTTTTGAATGACTAGGCCAATCATATGCGCTATAGATTGGTCCCATGTGTGCAAAACCCCGAATCGCATTCCTACATCGCTACGGCCTCGAAGGCTGGATCTGCTGCGGCGGCCATGCTATTCCGGGCATGGTGGAACGCCTTTCGCAAACCCACGAACTTCATTTTTATGGACCCAAAACCACGGAACCACGCAATCCCGAATTGCGCTCGAATCTTCACCTGCATGAACTGCCCTATACTTGGGACCGCGCGAATCCCACGGATAAGATCACCAAGACGCTGCTTTGGTACTGCTGGCTTCCCATCATCGGAATCCGTTGCAGGCTGAACGGAACACGATTTATTTGGAACGATGAAACGGTCCCGCTGACCGCACCCATGCTGCGCCTGTTCTTCGGGAAAAACGTGGCCATAACCGTCATGGATTTCTTTGCGCGCATCTATACGGAAAAGCATCCCCGCATGCGATGGCTGTGCAACCTCGTGGAACGCATCGATCTCGCGGCATGGAAAAAACTGCCCTTGGTTTTCACCAAGGTTCTCTACACGCAGGAGTTTCTGGTCGGCCACGGAGTGCCGCGTGAAACCATGCACCTATACCGCAATCCGGTCGACCATTCCAAGTTCCACCCGGTTGACGAGGCAACCCGCCGGACAACGCGCGCACAATTCGGCTTTACGGATGACGACATCGTCGTGAGCCATCACGGCATTCTGCATCCCAACAAAGGCAACGACTGGATTCTGCAGCGCTTGGCTGAACTAAAAGAAGAGCTTCCAAACTTTAAGTTCCTGCTCATCGGCAACGGGACGGAGATGGACAACCTCAAAAAGCAGGCGAACCATCTCGGTATCGCCGACCGCGTGGTATTCTCGGGGTGGCTTCCCTCCGAAACCGACCTCAACAACGCGCTCGCCTCCGCCGACATCGGCTTGGTCATGCGCATCGGACAGGAAACCGACCACTTCCACATGACCGATACCCTCGCCCACGAAATGGCCTGCGGCAAACCCATCCTCGCTGTCAACCTCAAGGGCATCGCCGAAGTCATCCGCGACGGCGAAAACGGCTTCCTTTTTTCACCCGACAGTTCCGGCGCGTTTCGCGAACGGATGATGGAACTGGCCGTCGATCCGGCACTGCGCAACCGGTTCCGGTCGGAAGCGCTGGCGCTCAGCCAAACGATCAGCCCGATCGGACCGTGCGCCGAAGCTGTTGCCGACATTATTCTTAAACAAGGGCAAAAAACATGAATACCCCGCTGAAAACCCCGGTTGCCTTCATCATCTTCAACCGACCAAAATGTACAAGGCGCGTCTTCGAACGCATCCGCGACGCCCGCCCCGAAAAGCTCTACCTCATTGCCGACGCCCCCCGCGCCCACAAGCCCGGCGAAGCTGCAACATGCGCCGAAACCCGCCGCATCGTGGAAGAGATGATCGACTGGCCCTGCGAGGTGCATAAAAACTATGCGGACAAAAACATGGGGTGCGGGAAACGCATTCCCAGCGGACTTGACTGGGTGTTCGAGCAGGAAGAAAGGGCTATTATTCTTGAGGATGATATTCTCACCAGCCCTTCTTTTTTCCAGTTCTGCACCGAAATGCTCGATCGATTCGAGGGCGACGAGTCGATCATGCAGATTACCGGATACAACCGCTTCAACCACAATCCCGGCGAATCCAGCTATTTCATTTCGCGGTTTTGCGATATCTGGGGGTGGGCGACCTGGCGCAACCGCTGGATCAAGTTTTCAAGGATCGATGGGATGGAATGGGAGCGGATCAAACGGGATAACCTGCTTGCTCCAAAGTGCGCAAACATTGAAGAAGCCAAGATGAGAACCTTTGTTCTCGACGATATTTTTTCGGGCAAGCTGAGCGCATGGGGCATGCGATGGGAACTCACCAAACTCATGAATGCGGGACTCGGCGTCGTTCCATCCAAAAACCTGGTGAAAAACATCGGGTTCGGACTCGATGCCAGCCACACGGTCAATCCATTCAATCGGAACCAATTGATGCGGCTGCACCGACTCGATCCTCCCTTCATCGCGCCGGAATCCATGAAGTCCTGTCCTGAATACGATACCCGTTTTCTAGCTGCAATGTTTCCGAATGTGCATCTGGAAAAGATCCGCACCAAGCTTCTGAGAATCCTGTTCAAGAAGCAGGGCTAAAGGATCAACCGGTACCAGCGGATGTCGGACGTCTGTTTTTCGAGATTGAAACCAAGCTTTTCGTAGAGATGTATTGCGCCCGGATTGGATTGATCCACGGTCAAGGCGATCGATTCCACGCCTAGGCGACTCGCCTCCTTCAGCAAAGAGCGCATCATGAGATTTCCATATCCATTCCCGCGGTATGCCTCCGAAACGCAAATCCCCAGCCATACGGTTCCATCCTCCTGATCCAAATGGCCATAGGCGACCGGAACATGGCTCTCATCAAATCCCAGCAAGGTTATCAAATGATTCTGAACAACGGATAGGGGGCGTTTTGCATAATACCTAAAGCTATCCAGCGAAGAACCGCATGAAGCAAGGAACGTTTCCAAGGGCTGAAGGACCGCCGGATCGAGCCGTTCTATTCGCATACCGACACCACCATGTCGTTGAATTTCGCCAAACAGGATTCGATGGAATACTGTCGTTTCAACTCTTCCACATCGATTATGAAGCTGGAACGATCTAGTGCAAAAAGCGCCTTCAGGGTTTCTGTGGAGCGTACCGGATCAGACACATCGATCTTGATGCCGTTGCGCCCGTCCGCCTCTTCGCTCTCGGCACCGCCGATAATAGGTGTTCCACATAGCATTGCCTCCTTCAACGGCCAGTTGGCGGGCTGGTTCAGGCTCGGTTGGCAGACAAAATCAACAGCACTATAATACAGGGGCAGTTGTTCCTTGGGTAAGCAGCCCAGATATTCAACATTCGCCTGCAAGCCCATCTCATCAATACGTTTTTTAAGGCGGGCAATACCATCTGGAAGATCCAGATACACGGTGACCAACAGCTTGATGGAAGGATGGTCCGGCAACAGCTGCTTAATGGTTTCCAGCAAAGGATAGGTTCCCTTGATACCCGTCAAGTCGGTGCTGTGAAACAGCAGGGGCGTACCCGGGTGCTGCTCTCGAATCCGCGCTATTTCTTCTGGTGCTGCCCGGTGGTATACTTTCGAGTCGATGCCCGCGTAGACGGCCGTGGCCGAGCGGCCGTAGATCGCCTCGATCTTGGGAAGGTTTGTCTTATTGACCGTCAGGATCCGATCCATTTTCGCAACGGCTTCCTTGTCTGCTTTTTCGTAGAACAGTTTCATCACACGGAAAAACATCTGCTGAGGAACAGTGAAGTTTTTTAGGAAGCCGGGATCATAGAAAAACGCGAAGGGCTCGTAGCACATCTGTACCTTCGGCACGTTGAATCCGGCCACAAGGAGATTCATTGGGAAAAGGCTGTTTACGATACAGGCGAACTCCCTCTCAACATAGGCAAGCTTTCTGCGCTTGCGCCTATTGCGCCAAGGCAAGGTCAGCCAATAGATAGGATTGTTCGTCGAGGTCGTATCCGTCACAACCACGGAGACGCCAGCGTCTTCCAAGGACGATACTACTTGAGAGGAGGCTTGATCGCAAAAAACAGTAACCTCATGGTTGAAATGTTGTTTCAACCCTATGGCATAGTCGATAACAAACCGGGTTCCGCCGCTATTCGTATGCTGCATGTTCCCATGGAACCAGGCAATTTTCATCAGACCGACTTCCCGCACTTCTTGATTTGATCGCAGACCATGCAAATGTCCTCATCCAAAAGCATGGAGTGTGTCGGGAGGTTGATCCCGGACGCAGCCAACCCATCGGTCACTGGCAGATGTTCGCCACGTTCCGCCGATTCGTTGCGAAATGGAGGCAACGTGTGAAGCGGGATAAAAAATGGCCGGGTATCGATCCCGTTTGATCGTAAATAGTCGGCCAATTGGTCGCGATTGCACCCGAATCCGTCCGGATCGATGGTAATCGAAAAAAGCCACGGAGCTGGGTCGGCCCAATCTGCGACGGGCTGGAATCCGATGCCTTTCACGCCATCCAACTGCGCTCGGTAGAGATCGAAAATATGACGTCGTTTGGCAATGATGGTTTCTGCCCTTTCCAGTTGGGCGCAAAGGAGGGCGCAAGCCACGTTGGTCAGGCGGAAATTATAACCAGTGACGGGGAAATAGTAGCGTCGATCCGGGTCCATTCCCTGCCCTCGCAATGTTCGAATACGGAGGGCCAGATCAGGATCGTTCACGCTGATTGCACCCCCTTCGCCGCTTGTAAAAATCTTATTGCCATAGAACGAGAAGGTTCCGATTTTTGCCAAGCTCCCGGTAGGGCGGCCCTTGTATCTGGCGTTGTGCGCTTCGGCGGCATCTTCCACCACCCACAGTCCGTGGATGGCCGCAATGTGGTTGATGGCATCCATGTCGGCGGGATGCCCGTAGAGATCAACCGCAATTATTCCCTTGGTCCTGCGGGTAATTGCCTGTTCCACCTGTCTTGGATCCATGCACCAGGTTTCCGGTGAAACGTCGACAAACACGGGTTCGGCACCGACATAGCGGACCGCATTGGCCGTGGCAATATAGGTCAGCGACGGAACAATCACCTCGTCTCCTGAATGAACATCAAGTGCGAGCAGGGCCAAATGCAGGGCCACAGTCCCATTGCAGACAGAAATCGTCTGCGACGTTCCTGTCATTTCCGCAAACCTTCGCTCAAACTCGCTGACATATTTTCCGGTCGAACTAATCCATGTACTCCGAACGGCGTCGACCACATAGGCCTCTTCATTCCCCTTCAAGTCGGGGATCGATAGGGCAATATTCTTTTTTTCATCGCTCATTATCATACCTCAAATCCATTAACACGGTGTTTATAATGTTCCGCTTCCATTCAGCCAATACCATTCTTTTCCTTTGCAAGCGATTCTCTGTCGGTATAGGTGCGCGAATACCGCCGCCTGCTTAGCAGCACCCACAAGCCATACACATACACCAGATAGGATTTCAGCACCGCACCGCGCACGCCAGCCACGGGGGTTTCCGTGAATAGGTGAAGGTGGCGCGGCATCGCGGTATAGAACCAGCCCAATTGACTGGCCAGCGCTTCCAACGATCGAACACTATAAAAGGAAATATGCTGACCGCTCTCGCGCGAGTAGTACCACCAGTCCAACGCCGGAACCGATTTGAATTCTTCGGTTGAAACCACAACGGCACGGGCACCATATTGCGTGATCGCATCGCGCAAAAAGCCAAGCGGATCCTCAACATGCTCCAGTACTTCAAGCGCACAGATGCCTGCGGCACGGAGTCCTGTCGAGGCTTGGAATCCTTTCGCGAGAATATTTTCGCAATATTTGTCCGACCAGCGACAGTCAAAACCGGCATCCCGCATCAGGCGCGTCAGGATACCGTAGCCTCCAGCCACATCGACAACGGTTTCGGATTCGAGCTTCAAAAGTTTTAAAACAGCGGCAAGGCGCAAAGTATTATGCAGGTTGCGCTCCATGATTCCCGTATCACAATCCGTTATCGCGTCGCTGTAGGCGGCTTCAAGCCAATAGGGTTTTTCCGTTTGTATAAAGGAACAGGCGCTACAAGTATAATACTGAACATCATACCGGCCTAAAACCTGGGCGGAAAAAGCCGGGACCATTACTCCTCCATCAATAGGGCATGTTTTATTTTCAATCATGGTTGAAGTTGGATGTATGGATTTAGCGGCAGCTTTTCCACGGGAAACCCGGATTGCTTTATTCCGCGAAGTAGCGGTTCCGAAGGCATGTGCTTGAAACAAACCAAGGTAACCAGTCCGGGGTTCAACAGTCGAAATGCACAAAGGGTGTCCTGGAGAAGAATGGCCAGCCTCGTCGCCAAGTACCCACCCGAAGCGCCCGTTTTGGATTTTCCAAACCGCGGAAGATAGATGTCGTTGAAGGTCTTGTAGGCCATGGCGGAATAGCCCAAGGCCGCCAGCTTTTTGCCCATCTCCTTCGGATTGACCCGATAAATATAATTGCCGCTGGGCTCGAAATGGATGGTCTGGGTCTTCCCCCACAACAGCTTTTTCATCGGCTCCTTGACAAGATCCATCAGCCGCTTCGGCCCGTCGTAGGGCTCGATCAGCACCACCCCTTTTCTTGCGACGCGCAGCATTTCATAGAACGCAATGGCCGGGCGAGGGAAGTGGTGGTACGCCTCCTTGCACAAGACATAGTCGAACGAGTGGTCGGCATACGGAATCTGCTCCGCATTCACGGCTGCGAATTTATTCAGGAAGCCCTTTTCGTGCGCGATCCTGAGACTGGAATCGGTCAGGCTGGTCGCCAACACGTCCACCCCCTGCTGCTGGAGAAAAAACGCATCCGAGCCATAGCTGCCGTCACCCACTGTCATCCACGTCGCATCGGGATCGGCCTCGATCAGCGGCAGCAGCATTTCGTGCATGCGCCGGTGCCGCCAGGCATCGACGGTGTCCGGCGCGGAAAAGCAGGAAGGCAGCTCCAATCGATCCGCCTGCTGCTCCTCCCTGCGGGCATGGCTTTCATAGCTATCAGTGATGTTCTTCATTTTGATATAACCCGGATACTACAGGCCAAGACAATTGTTCTGACGATAAAAAACAGCGGTCTCGGTCGGAATCATGACGATCGGCCCCAGCCCGGAAAAATTCAAACGCCGGAATCCCTTCCCAACCAGATAGTCGTAACCTGCCTGATATTCCTTCCGATCTGAATTGTCCCAAATGATAACCCCGTCCTCCTTGAGCGCATCAAGGCAGTTCAACGCGCACTCAACACGATCGACACCATCGATTACAATCACATCAAAGGCGTTCGCATATTCCCTGATGAACGACGCATACTCAAGCCCGCCCTTGAGATGTGCTTCCGAATTATGGGGAAGATCCTGTTGAACCCGCCCATACCAACCAGCATCATGTTCGCAAGACACCACGCGACTGACACGCTCGCCCCACCACCTTGTCGAATTGCCGCATCCAAACTCGAAAACACTCCACTGTCCATTGACGCGCTCTTCCAAAAATCGGAGGGAGGGATAACTGTACCATGGGATGGGCCGACTACATCGATCGACAGGCATGCGTCGCTGGAAACTTTCATACCATCCAACTTCACTCAAATAGGAGCTGGCCCTGGTCATACCAACCCCCGCGACAACCTTGGCAAACGCGGGATTCAGAGCCGCAATTTTCCATATAAAATTTATAAGATGATCCTTCATACAACGTTCCTAGTCATGCTGGGGGCATTGCCCTTCCACAAAAATACTGCCTTCCGGCCTTGAATCGATTTTCTCCACATCCGGAAGCCTCCCCTGGCGATATGCACAGCTTTGCACTCCGACAAACCCCTTCTGCACAAATAGGCCCTCAAGACTCTCGCGTGTATACATCCATTTGTGACTGTTCTTCAAACTACCGCCGACATGCTCATACATGGCATTGAGAAACCGGTCTGGATGTGCAGGATCATACAAGGAAACAACACTCTCCAAATCCGGAACAACCACCCTGAAAACACCGCCGGGTTTCAAAACGCGCAATACCTCTTTAAACAAATGCTCCGCTTGAGCGGGTGTCAGGTGCTCCACCAGATGGCAGCAGTAGACTCCGTCAAATATGCCGTTCTTGAAGGGAAACCGTTTCGTGGCATTCATGTACCGAACGCCCTTGAAACGCCCCTCCCGATGCCACGCATAGTGCTGATCGCTTACAACCCCCAGCCGATGCAGGATGGTTGCGGCAAACGGGACCTTGGCGATGAACAGGTTCGGCGTTATATCCGTGTTCACCCATCCGTCCAGTCCTTGGTGGAAACATCCGAGCTGAAGCTTCATCCTCTCTCCTAATTGCAGTAAAACCGGACCACATGATTCCCGGCAGGAACGGAAACGCCCATGCAAAGATAGTTGCACCGCAGCAGTTCGGCGGTCTCGCCATCAATCGTCACCTTCCACTCCGGTTCATACCGCTGCGTGAAAAGCAGAACACCCGGCTTGTCGGAATGGGTTTCCACAACGGCATCGCTATCCGACGTCGATGCCTCAACTGCAGTAAACCCATTCGTTCCCGTCGCATTTTCGAGCACCTGTCCGGGCTCGATCAAAACCTTCTGCAAGGGATCGAATGCTTCCGCAAAAAGCATTGCGCATTGTTCATCGAGGGGAACGGCTTCCCACTGATGGAACAGGGCAAACCGCGGAATCGACGCATTGAATTCCAGCAACACCTGGTCCTGGTTCTGTGCTGGTGCTATCAACGACTGGACGCCAATCCCATTTCCCTCTCGTACAAACCGATAATACAGCTTCGGCCTGAGCTGTTCCTTCAGGGTCGCATCAAGCTGGGACAACACCCCCGCAGGCGCCGTGACATACTTCACCGAGGAGAGCTGCCACAGGCGAATCGCGTTCTTGCTGGCGGCGGCGGCGGACAGGAACACCTGGTACTCCGCCGGCATTCGCGGCATCTGCCAGATATTGAAAAAGTTTAGGTCGTGATACCGACCCTCCACGGCCAGCCAACGGTCGTAAATCCCTTCCTGATCCAAAACCAAAAAGTAAATGCGCTCATTGCCTTGGTTCTCCTTGAGAAAATTCAGGACAACATTCCCCTTTTTCAGCTGCGACACGTCTTCGGACACGAAGTAGTGGCTTGTCAGCATCGCGGCGTCGACAACAAGCGCGCCGACCAGCAGGCTGGCGCCGCTCACCGTCCAAACCGGCCCTGGCTTTTTCCATCGACAGACGGAAAAGGCCGCCAGCAGGAGCAGCATCACTGCCGCATGGAGCCATGCTCGTTGGACCGTATCGGCAATCACGCTTGCATATTGACCCCAAGCGGAAAAACGCGCCGTGTCGCCACTTATGATTGCCAGAAGGCCGAACAACCCGACGAATACTGCAAGTACGATAAGGATCCGTTTCCAATTCCATTCCCTCCGCATGAGTTGATCGAGGCCGTAGGCCGCCAAAATGGCATTGAAAACCTGAAAATTATGCATCAGCTTGATTGGGGCTCGAATGTTGCCAACCAGCGGCAACTGGTAAAATAACTTGTAGAGGGGGGAAAACTTTCCGAAGGAGAGGACTAGGGCAAGCAATGCAAAGACCGCCCAGCAGAAAACAAGGGCCGAAGTCATCCGATCTTCCTTGCGCCCCCGGAATGCCGCGAAAAGACCAAACAGGGCGAGGCCGACGGGGATGGCCCCTATATACAGACTGTCGAGCCGGAAATTCTGGAACCCCTGTCCGGTTGCCTTCCACTCGGCAGATTGTCCGGCGCGACCCCAGTAGGGACCGCTTGGATCGCCGGTTTTCCATCCGGTATACCCTGGAGCAACCAGATCGGGCAACTCGGCAGGCACCATGCTCCACTGGGTTACATACTCCCACCGGGCCTGTGCATCTTCCTGAAGACCGACCTCCGTCACGTTCTGTTGATAGGCATCCATGGCAGTCGGCGCGGCCATCAGCAACCCGATCAATGCAATCGGTACAAGAAGCTCCACCCAGGCTAACGGTTTTTTCGCGGCCGTCTGGAACAGGCGAAACAGGGTGTACGGGCCTAGGAAAAGCCCGGCGAACAAGGCCACGTCCTGCTGTTCCAGCAACATGAACCCGACCGCCACGCCAGTACCAATCCCATAAGCCGTCCGTCCCCGGTGAGTTTCTGCACGAACGGCTTTCTCGATGAGGAACGTCGCCAAGGTAAAGAGCATCATCACCCCCAGCTTGTTCAAATGGCCGGAGGATGACAACGTAACGGAGCCCAGCCAAAACGCGGCCACTGCCCCGAACAAGCAACTCGTCCAGCGTAATTTCCAGAGTCGCAAATACGCGATCAGGAAAAGGGAAGACAAAACCAGATATACGCTATACCACGTGTCGCAAAAGAGACTCGGCGAAAGAATCCATCGCCCGAGATTAAAGAGGGAAAAAGGGGCTGTCGCGACGGCGCCGAACACCGGAACCGAATAATAGACGCCGCGAAAGAGCGAGGGAAACAGGTTGTGGCCATAGGCTACCAGGCCGATGTTGCAGTCGGACCCGGAAAAAATCCGATCGCTTCCCCACCCGCAGCGGAAAAGAAACGCGGCCAGACCGACCAGGAACAAGAGAATTAGACTATAGGACTTGATGAGCTTCTTCACCACGCGCTTCCCTCCACTTTAAAATTCCAATCGTTGTTACAAGCAATGCGACGCCATTCGTGATCCCCGCCAACAGCACTATCTCATACACCGACTCGTGAAACAGATATGCTCCGACCAAGTAGAACAAAGCGCAGCCAACTACAACGGACAGCAACCGGAAGCGCCGCTGCGCCATCAGCAAAGATACATTGATATTCAGCAAGGTGGGCGCTGCCATGACAAGAGCCATCCATCTCGTATAGCTCAGAATCTCGCCGCTGGGTTGCGCGACTTTAAGAACATATCGAAGCATCGGTGCAGGAAACACGATGCAGACCGCTAGGGAAACCCCGATCAGGAGCGTCGTGTAGAGCTGGGAATGCAGATAAATCCTGCGGTGTTCATTGGATAATCCACCATCTGCCGAAGATACCTTGGGGAACATGGCCATCGCGACTGCCGCCGCCATGAAGGCGACCATGCGGCTTAGGGTGGCCGCCTTGGCAAAACCGACAGCCTCCGGGAGGAGGCGTTTAACCAGCACCACATCAATGGTCATCAGCACGGCCAGACTGATCTGGACAAAGACGCACTGGAACAGATATAGACGCATGCTCGGAACGGGGCCACCATCGGTTTCGCGGTTTTTGAACAACGGCAAAAGCGCCACCAGCGAAACCAGCAACGCTAGATACATGCCTCCGACATGGCCGGCCAATGCCCACCCGCAGGTGGGAAACAACAGGAAAACTAGTACCCCGGCGAATACGACCCGGCCAAGGGCGTTGGAAATGCTCGAAACCGATGACCAAACAAACCGTTGCAACCCTTGCAGCGTCCCGCCGAGAACGGGCGCGATGAAGATTGCCGGCAGTGCCAACGCGGAAACATACACCGGCGCCACCCGCTCCAGATAAAAATACTCGGCAATGCGGGGGGCAAACAATATGCACAGCATCGATAACACCATGGAGGCAGATCCCGTCAGCAACGACCACTTGATCAATAATCGTGGAACCAAGCTTTGACGGCCCGCTTGGACGAGAACGCTCGTATAATGGTTGATCCCGGTCGACAAGGAGCCCAGCGGACGGGCAACGATGGCAAAAAGGGCGAGAAATACCGCCAGCAACTCATACTCATCATCATTCAAGGCATCCGCAACCACCATCTGGAATCCGACGTTGCCGAAGGCGGCGATAATGGATGCAAAAAACAGGAGCGATGCGTGGCGGAAGAGATCATCGCGCAGGAAAAATTCAACCGTCCGGGAAAGGGTTTGATCATACCACCTGACAAATGGCTTGGCAGGCGAGTGGACCAGCCGCATCCGCATCACCGCGCAAAACATGTCGAAGGAGGAATTGAAGAACCTGATTTTCGAACCCGCGACATCCTTCCAGACTGTGGGCTCCTCCTTTACCTCGAACCCATGCAGCTTGAGCTGGAAAAGGAGATCAACATCGAAGGCGAAGCGCGTCACACCAATATCCGGAAGAATGGCGGCCCAGGCCTGCGCAGTGAGGATTTTAGCGCCGCATTGGGTATCCTTGTATTTCAATCCGAGCAGCAACCGGATCAATCCGTTGAAAAGCCGCGAAGAAACCAGCCGCATCGCCTTCTGCGACACCTGAACGCTGGAACCTTCCATCCATCGGGACCCAACAACCCCATCGGTTCCCTGAGCCGCAGTAAACAAGCGGTAGAACTCCTCGGGCGCAGTTGCTCCATCGGCATCGACAAACCCCTTCCACTCGCCAATGGCCTGCTTGATGCCGACAATAACCGCGCCGCCCTTTCCAATTCTGGACGGTTCGTCGATGACTTTGATGGAAGGATAATCGCGGGCAATCGCTAGGGATACCTCCACGGTTCGATCGTTGGATCCGTTGACCACGACGATGATCTCTGCCTCTTCGCCCATCTTTTCGCTAAAAAAACGCGCATAAGATTCCAAGACCGGAGGGAGACGCTGCTCTTCGTTATAGGCGGGAATGACGATCGAGAGCTTCACTCGGCATCCTTCTGCTTGAAGATTTCGAGCGTGGTATGCGCCGGGCCGAAATGGTTGAAGGTCTTGATCGGGGAATATCGCGCGCCGAGCCGCTCGCTGTCGTATTCCTCGACCCCGGCAAAGGTGAACCCCTTTTCTAGCCACCCGTAGCGAAAAGAGAATATTTGCTGCCCTGAAAACCTGATTCTACTGTGACCCATTAAGCCTGATTCCATAAAATTGAACGCATTGAAACGATTGAAAACAAAACAACCTGACACTTTCGGTGAAGGTAGAACGGAAAAAGAGGACATGCAAGCCAAGGATTATCCCATCATGGCCTTTTTATTTGAATTCATAATCTCGCTATCACCAATGCGGGGGTTGGTTTTGAGATCGTTTCCCATCAAGCGCTCACGGGTAGGCCATTGACCTGATTCCATCCCATTAGTGCATCAATGGCCGCGAATAATTTTTGTCGGAATGATCTATATTCCGTTGATACACGAATGAAAAAAAACCCTGAAAACATAGTGTTTTCAGGGTGTAGGGTGGTGGAGGATAACGGGATCGAACCGTACCCGAAGTTTTCCCCGAAGTCACCGCCGAACAGGGCAGATAAAAAAACAGCACCTCAATGCAAGGTGCTGTCTGTCAATAGTTTAAGATGGTGGAGGATAACGGGATCGAACCGTCGACCTCTTGAATGCCATTCAAGCGCTCTCCCAGCTGAGCTAATCCCCCGAGAAAGGCCGCGTTTATACGCGGTCGGTTTTGGGGAGTCAATCCGGTTTGTTCAGTTTTTGATGATTCCGCACGCTGATGGTTTATGCCAATTCTGTCCACAGATTGCGCAGATTTACACTGATTTTGGAAATGCTTATGTTTTTCGTAGATGCGATGTTCTCGTCGCTTCTGCGAGGGGTGTGTTTTTGTTCGACTTTCGCTGCAACGAAGAATTGGCTCGCAGAGCCAACCCTACAACGCTGCAACGTGTAGAGTCGGCTCTATGAGCCGAAACGAATGAATCGAATGCAGCGAATGAGTGTGTTTGGGGGCAGGGAGAATACTGAGTTGGCAGAGAAATGATTCGTCGCTGCGGAGCGGCGTTAGAAAATCGCCCTTCAAGCTTGGTTCTGAGGAAGGGGGTGCGCTATGTTCTGTGACTTTGTTAAAGAGACAGGTGAATGGCTATGAGTGTAGAAGGCAAAGTCTTTATTTATGACACGACGCTGCGGGACGGGGCTCAGGCGGAGGGCGTTACCTTTTCGCCGACATCGAAAATCCGGGTAGCGAAGATGCTCGATTCGTTCGGGGTGGACTATATTGAGGGCGGCTACGCAGCTTCGAATCCGAAGGACATGGCGTTTTTTAAGGAGATCAAGAAGGAGAACCTGAAGCACGCCAGAGTGGCTGCGTTCGGAAGTACGCGTCGGGCAAATGTGAAGATCGAGGATGATAAGGGAACCTTAGCGCTGCTGGAAGCGGATACCGAGGTCTGCACGATTTTCGGCAAGACCTGGCTGCTGCATGTGATTGAGGTGCTCAAGACGACGCCGGAAGAAAATCTGCTGATGATTGAGGATACCTGCCGTTTCCTGAAGGAACACGGTAAGGAGGTCATTTATGACGCGGAGCACTTTTTTGACGGCTACCGCGACAGCCCGGAATATGCGCTGCAGACGCTGGAGGCGGCAACGCGCGGAGGAGCCGATGTGTTGGTGCTGTGCGATACCAACGGCGGGCGTCTTCCGCACGAGGTGTATGAAATAACATCGCTCGTTCGAAATCGCTTTAAGGTGTCGATCGGAATTCACACGCATAATGATTCTGAGCTGGGTGTGGCGAATGCGCTGGAGGCGATACGCGCGGGCGCGGTGCAGGTACAGGGCACAATGAATGGATTCGGCGAGCGCTGCGGTAACTGCAATCTGGTTTCGGTGATCGCGAATGTGATATGCAAAACAGAGAAGACCTGTCTGGCCGATCCGAAAAACTTGAAGAATCTGAAGCAGGTTTCGCAGTATGTGAACGAGCAGGCCAATTTGCGGGATAATCAGCGTGCGGCGTTTGTGGGCGAAAGCGCGTTTGCGCATAAGGCGGGTATGCACGTGGACGGCGTCCGCAAGGTTTCACAGAGCTTTGAACATGTGTCGCCAGAGTTGGTGGGCAATACACGCCGCATTTTGATTTCTGAACTTTCGGGCGCGAGTAATGTGATGGAAAAGCTGATTGAGATGGGGCTCGACAACATTGATCGCAAATCGCCTGAGGTACGCGAAATTCTCCAGACGATGGAGAA
This sequence comes from uncultured Verrucomicrobiota bacterium, assembly GCA_964402125.1. Classification (GTDB taxonomy): domain Bacteria; phylum Verrucomicrobiota; class Kiritimatiellia; order Kiritimatiellales; family Pontiellaceae; genus Pontiella. The sequence continues at coordinate 3,954 of CAYOBH010000038.1, read as the reverse complement.
GATGGAGAAGGGCGGCTATGTGTATGAAGCGGCCGACGCCTCGTTTAAGATGCTGATCAAAAAGGTGCTGAAGGAGCATAAGAGCTTCTTCGAGCTCGAAGGCTTCCGCGTGATTGTTGAGAAGCGCAGCAAGGATGATCCCTGTGTTTCGGAGGCGACGCTCAAGCTGAAGCTGAACGATGAGAAAAAGGTCTTTACGGTCGGGGAGGGCGACGGCCCTGTGGATGCGCTCAATATGGCACTGCGTCATGCGCTGGAGGAGTTTTATCCGAGCATTGCCGATGTGCAGTTGGCGGATTACCGCGTGAGTATCCTCGATCCGGAGGAGGCCACTGCAGCGAAAACGCGCGTGCACATCGAATCCACCGACGGCAAGCAGTCGTGGGGCACCGTGGGCGTTTCGGAAAACATAATTGAAGCGTCGTGGGAGGCGCTCGTCGACGGCTTGGAATATAAGCTGTTTTTAGACGAGGAGAAGTAGATAGATTACGTATTTCGTACTGCGTATTTCTCTGTTTTTATCAATACGCAATACGGAATACGCAATACGGAATACGCAATAACCAATACGAATTAAAAATTACGGATTAAACTTATGTCGGAATTATCAAAAACATACGAACCGAAAGATGTTGAGGAAAAGTGGTATCAAAAATGGATGGCGGATGGCCGTTTTCATAATGAAAGCGCTAATGGGGGCGACCCGTTCTGCATCGTCATTCCTCCGCCGAATGTGACCGGTATTCTGCACATGGGCCACGCGCTCAACAACAACATTCAGGATGTGCTCACCCGCGTTGCGCGTATGCAGGGCAAAAACACCGTATGGGTTCCGGGCACCGACCACGCGGGGATCGCCACGCAGAATGTGGTGGAGCGCGCGCTGCGTAAAGAGGGCAAAGACCGCGACGACCTAGGGCGAGAAAAGTTTATTGAGCGGGTTTGGGCATGGAAAGAGGAGTATGGTTCCACCATCTCCAATCAGCTGAAAAAGTTGGGCGCTTCCTGCGACTGGGACCGCGAACGCTTCACGATGGATGAAGGCCTGAGCGAGGCCGTTCTGGAGATCTTTTGTCGGCTTTATGAAAAGAAATTGATTTATCGGGGCAACCGCATCATTAACTGGTGCCCGCGTTGCCAGACCGCGCTGTCGGACGAGGAGAGCGAGCACGTTGAGGTGGAGGGCGCTCTCTATCATCTACGCTATGCCGTAAAAGGGCAGAAGAAACGTATTGTTGTGGCGACTACCCGCCCGGAAACGATGCTCGGCGATACCGCTGTTGCGGTGAATCCGCGCGACGAGCGCTATAAAGATTTGATCGGACAGGTGGTGGTGCTTCCGATTATGAATCGCGAAATTCCGATTATTGCGGACGACTATGTGGATCCGGAATTCGGTACGGGTCTGGTGAAGATAACGCCGGCGCATGATCCGAACGACTTTGAAATGGGCCTGCGTCACAAGCTTCCGCAGATCAACGTCATGACCGATACCGGCATCATGAACGAAAATGCGGGACCGTACGAAGGCATGGACCGCTTTGAGTGCCGTAAGCAGCTGATGGAAGATCTGATGGCCAACGGGCTGGTTGAAAAGGTTGAAAAGCACATGCATGCCGTGGGGCACTGCTACCGCTGCGATACGGTGGTTGAACCGCGCCTTTCGCCGCAGTGGTTTGTTAAAATGAAACCGCTTGCCCGTCCGGCCATTGAGGCGGTGAATGCCGGACGCATCAAGTTTGTTCCTGAGCGCTGGACAAACACCTATATGAACTGGATGGAAAACATCCGCGACTGGTGCATTTCGCGTCAGATCTGGTGGGGCCACCGTATTCCAATTTTTTACTGTGACGGATGCGGACATGAGTGGGCCTCAAAAACGGCGCAGACCGCCTGCCCAAAATGTGCCTCGGTGAATATTCGTCAGGATGAAGATGTGCTCGACACGTGGTTCTCTTCTTGGCTTTGGCCGTTCAGTGTTTTCGGCTGGCCCCAGCAGAATGACGATCTGAAGTTTTATTATCCCAGCAGGACGCTCGTGACCGGGAATGAAATCATTTTCTTCTGGGTGGCGCGCATGATTATGTCGGGCCTAGAAGTCATGAACGATATTCCGTTCGACACGGTTTATATCCACGGCACGGTGCGCGACGATCAGGGGCGTAAAATGTCGAAGAGCCTCGGTAATTCGATCGATCCGCTCGATATCATTCAAAAATACAGCTCCGACGCGCTGCGCTTTTCGTTGCTGATGATTACAGCGACCGGTCAGGATGTTTACATCAGTGATGAAAAGTTTGAGATCGGTCGTAACTTTGGTACGAAAATCTGGAACGCCGCGCGCTTTATCCAGATGCATTCGGAAGGATTCGATGTAAAGGATCTGGCATTTAATAACGCTGACTTGACGCCGGACGATCAGCATCTGCTGGCGAAGCTGAATGAGGCGATTGCGTCGGTGAACGATAATCTTCAGCGCTACCGTTTTAACGATGCGACGCTCGCGCTGTACGATTTCTTCTGGCACAGCTACTGCGACTGGTATCTCGAATATGCCAAACCGATCCTCTACAAAGGAACGCCCGCGCAGAAGAAACATACGCTACAGGTGATGCATTTTGCCTTCTCGACAGCGCTCAAGCTGCTCCATCCTTTCATGCCGTTCTTGACGGAAGAGCTTTGGCACGGAATGGAATACAATCACACAGATGAGACCATCATGCTGGCTTCGTGGCCGGAAGAATCGGTGCTGAAGGGGATTGATTCTTCGGTGGTGAAGTATGTGGACGGCAAGCACGATCTGATTCGTGTGGGTCGTATTTTGCGGTCGGAATATAATCTCGCCAACAAGCAGGCGGTCTCGTTCTTTGTGCGTCCAGTCAACGGAAAATATGCCGAACAAGTTGAGGACGATAAAGAATCCATTATGGCTGCGCTCAAGGCGGAGAAGCTTGAGGTAAATGTGAACTTTACTCCGAGCGGCGCGATGCCGAGTGGAATCAGTGCGCTGGGTGCGGTCTATATGTCGATCGAAGACCTGGTTGATGTGGACGCTGAAATCGAAAAGCTCACGAAGGAGCTCGATGAAGTAAACGGGCATTTGGTCAACGTAAAGAAAAAGCTGAGTAACGAGAATTTTGTAAGCAAGGCCCCGCATGATGTAGTGGCGGTTCAGGAAAAACGGAAGGCCGAGTTGATCGAAAAAAGTGAAAAGCTCGCAAAAATGATTGAGACTTTGCGCGGCTGAGGTGACGGCTTTGCGCGGCGGTGGAATTTGTCTTAAATGGCGTTTGACGCCAGAAGGCAGAGTGCTATACTGCGCGCCGTTTTTTATCTATAGATCGAAGGTCTGCGCATTTTTTTCACTCGCAGTCTTTTTCGGCCATAAGGGCCGCTAGCGGAGCAACATTATGAATTTGGACTACTTGAATATTGCGGAAGAAAAGATCCCGAACATTCCGATCCTGGTCAATTTGATCTCCTATCGTACCCGTCAGCTTAACGCTGGTGCACGTCCGATGGTTAAGCCGGATCATCCGGAACAGGATAAGCACGACATTGTTCTGAAGGAAATTGCCGAAGGGTTGCTGACAGCAGAAATGGTGTTTTCTCAGGAAGAGCCGGAGATTCCCGGACTCGATTTCGATGCTTCGATCCTGCTCTAAAGAGAAGGTTCGAAATCCGAATTTAAAATCGGCAATGGCTCAAGGCTCATAAGTTTTGAGCTTTTTGCTTTTAGGGGTTTTGGATTCGTTTAGAATTTTGCATTTCGATATTCGGAGTTGGATTTAAGATGGCAGGAAAGAATAAAAATAAGAAAAATGATCCTGCGGCGGGGGTACTGGCCACCAACCGGAAGGCCCTGGGTGATTATCATATTCTGGAACAGATCGAAGCCGGAATTATGCTGACCGGGACGGAGGTTAAGTCGGTGAAGCTGGGGCACCTCAGTAT
>CAYOBH010000037.1:0-18847 GCA_964402125.1 uncultured Verrucomicrobiota bacterium | reverse complement strand
TCGAGGCCGACTACGAGAACCTGCGCGGCGTGCTGCCCAAGAGCGAATATCAGGAGCTCGACAATGCCGTGCTCGGCCAGCTCCTGCGCACCCTCAACCCCGAGGAGCTCAAGCTCGTCTCCGGGGATGTGTTCGGCCGTATCTACGAATACTTTCTGACCCAGTTCGCCGACCAGAAGGCCCACGACGGCGGCGAGTTCTTCACTCCGGTATCGCTGGTCTCGCTCATCGCCAACATCATCGAACCGATGGGCGGCACGGTGCTCGACCCGGCCTGCGGCTCGGGTGGCATGTTCGTGCAGAGCGCCCGGGTAGTCGAACGACGGCACGAGAACCCCACCGAGAAGCTCACCTTCTACGGCCTGGAGAAGAACGCCACCACCATCCGCCTGGCCAAGATGAACCTGGCGGTGCACGGTCTCGAAGGCGACATCCAGAAATCGATCACCTACTACGAGGATCCCCACGAGCTGCTGCGCAAGGCCGACTTCGTCATGGCCAATCCGCCCTTCAATGTGGACGAAATCGACGCTGACAAGGTGAAGAGCGATCCGCGCCTGCCCTTCGGTCTGCCCGGCGTCAACAAGAAGGGCAAGGTCAGCAATGGCAACTATGTCTGGATCAGCTACTTCTACAGCTACCTGAACGAACAGGGCCGGGCCGGGTTCGTCATGTCGTCCCAGGCCTCCAGTGCCGGGCGGGACGAGGTCAAGGTGCGCCAGAAGCTGGTGGAGACCGGCGACGTGGATGTCATGGTCGCTATTCGTTCAAACTTTTTCTACACCCGCACCGTGCCGTGCGAACTGTGGTTCCTGAACCGCGCCAAGCCGGAAGCGTACCGCGACAACGTTCTGATGATTGACGCCCGCAACGTCTACCGCAAAGTAACGCGCAAGATTTTCGACTTTTCCCCCGAGCAGGAGCAGAACCTGCTGGCCATCGTCTGGCTCTACCGGGGCGAGACCGAACGCTATCTCGATCTGGTGGCAGGCTACTGCCGGCGGATGCTGGCCGAGGGCGCGGCCTGCGTACGGGCGACTGGCGGGTCGCCCCTGCCGGATTTTATCGCTGCACTGTCCACGCTCCGTGGTGCGCTTGAACCATTCATAAAGACCCTGGCCAAGGACGCGCCCCACGCTGAACCGCTCAAGGAACTGGACGACGCCATCCCGCTGTTCAAGGCGGATGTGGACGCCTTCCAGAAGACCGTCAGCGAGCAGCAGGCGGCATGGGGAACACAGAAGACGACCAACGGCGAACTCAAAAAGGCCGTGGACCGCCTCGCAACCCTGGCCGAGACCAGCCGCGATTTGGTCAAGCAGACCGATCTGCTCTACAAGCTCGCCTGCCGACTGATCGAAACCTGCGAGAACGAATGCGCCGCCAAAGGCAGCGACGCCTGGTCGAGCCGTGACATCACCCGCGCCCGCAAGGCCGCCGACGAGGCCCGCGCCCTGGCCGTGGAACAGCTCAAGCAGGTGCGCTACTTCTGGAAACAGGCCCACTGGCTCACCGAGCGCTTTCCCGAGGGAAAACTCCGCGATGTGGAAGGTTTGGTCAAACTGGTGGACCGGGCCGAGATCAAGGCCAACGACTGGATCCTCACCCCCGGCCGCTATGTCGGCGTCGCTCCAGAGGAAGAGGACGAGGATTTCGACTTCGAGGAGGCCCTGCGCGACATCCATGTGGAGTTGGAGGACCTGAACGCTGAGGCGGTGCAACTGACGGCGACGATTAAGAAGAATTTTGAGGAGCTGGGGGTATGAGCGCGACAGCAATCGAACTTGGCACCGTTCTCGACTTCTTCAACGGGAAAGCACCGCCAAATGACGAAGATGGCGAATTTCTTGTGTACGGTTCAAACGGCACTATCGGCAAGGCAAAAACTGCCAACCATGAGAATGCCATCATTCTCGGGCGTGTCGGTGCTTACTGCGGCTCTGTCGAATTTTGTGATGAGAAATTCTGGGCGTCTGACAACACGATTGTAGTTAAGACAAAAGACGGCTTCGACTTGAAGTACATGTACTTCCGCCTCAAATCGTTTCCGTTGCGAAGTTACGCCGGAGGGGCAGCTCAACCGCTACTTACTCAGACTATTCTGCGAGGCGTCAGAGTCCCAGTTGTTAAAGATAAGACTCGGCAGGTAAAAATAGCTGAAATCCTCTCCGCCTACGACGACCTAATCGAGAACAACCGGCGGCGGATTCAGTTGCTGGAGCAGGCGGCGCGGCTGCTCTACAAGGAATGGTTCGTCCACCTCCGCTTCCCCGGTCACGAACACACCCAAATCATCGACGGCGTGCCGGAGGGGTGGGAGAAAAAGGTTCTCGGGGCCTTATGTCTTGAGGTTCGTGAGACCATTTCCCCCCGTGCCCTTGAAGCAGATACCCCTTACATTGGCCTTGAACACATGCCTCGCCGCTCAATCACTCTTTGTGAGTGGGGGCAAGCGGAACAGGTCACAAGCAGCAAGCATCGTTTCCGCGAGGGAGAAATTCTCTTCGGTAAGATACGGCCGTATTTTCACAAGGTTGGTATTGCACTCACGGATGGTGTGGCTTCCTCTGACGCTATCATAATTCGACCAATGCATTCACGCCTTCTGCCGCTTGTCCTCATGACGACATCCAGCGATGGGTTTGTGGCTGTAACCGCCCAGCAGATGAAGGAGGGCTCCAAGATGCCGCGCGCCGACTGGAAGCAGATGCAACAATATCCTGTGCCTCTTCCTCCAGACGGGTTGCTTCGTGCTTTCAACGACTTCATTGATCCCATACTAAACCAGCTGAAAACACTTGCGTTTGCCAATAAAGGGCTCGGTGCAGCCCGCGACCTCCTCCTGCCCAAACTGATGAACGGGGAGGTGGCGGTATGAATAATTCGGAAATTCTTATTTATCGGGCCGCCGACGGAAAAATCAAAATCGATGTCCGGCTGGAAGACGAGACAGTCTGGCTGACGCAGGAGCACATGGCTGGGTTGTTCGGCAAAAGCAAGAAGACGATTTCCGAGCACATCCGCAATATTTTCAGTGAAGGCGAACTGGACGAGCAAGTGGTTGTCCGGAATTTCCGGACAACCACTCGACATGGCGCCATGCCTGACAAAACCCAGTCGAGAGACGTTCAATTCTACAACCTGGACGTGATCATCTCTGTCGGCTACCGGGTCAAGTCCCACCAGGGCACTCAGTTCCGCATCTGGGCCACCCAGCGGTTGAAGGAGTACATCGTCAAGGGGTTTGCCCTGAACGATGAGCGTTTCAAAACGGGCAACTCGATGGCCTATTTTTCGGAGCTGCAGGAACGCATCCGCGAAATCCGCCTTTCCGAGCGCTTCTTCTATCAGAAAATCAAGGATATCTATACCACCAGCATCGACTACGACCCCAGGGACGAAAAGACCGTTGAGTTTTTCAAGGTGGTTCAGAACAAACTCCTCTGGGCCATCAGCCGGCAAACGGCGGCGGAACTGGTGTATCGCCGGGCGGACGCGGCGCTGCCCCTGATGGGTATGCAGTCGTTCGACAAAAAAGGTGAGCTGACGGTGCGGAAAAGCGATGTGAGCATTGCCAAGAATTACCTTGCCGAGGACGAAATGAAGCTGCTCGGTCTGCTGGTGGAACAATACCTGGCCTTCGCCGAAACCATGGCCCAGCAGAGAATACCCATGCACATGACAGACTGGATTCAGCGGCTGGATGCCATTATTCAGCTCAATGGCCGGGAGCTGCTGACCCATGCAGGCAAAATCAGCCACCAGATGGCCCAGGAAAAAGCCGCTCTGGAGTATGACAAATTCCGGGAATCGCAGCGGCGCATCCAGCATGAAGAGAGCCTCAAGGAGCTGGAAGAGGACATCCAAAAGCTGAGGCCGCCCCAGGGAGGCAAAGCATGACCGGCATGAATGCAAAGGGCCTTATCGCCCAAATCGCCCTCGGCGAAGACTCCACCCGCCAGTTCAAGGCGGATGTGAAGAACGCCGACTCCCTGGCCTCGGAGATGGCGGCCTTTGCCAATACCCATGGCGGCACGATCTTCATCGGTGTGGCCGATGACGGTTCGACGCCGGGTTTGTCGCAGCACGATGTGACCCGCATCAATCAGCTCATCAGCAATGGTGCCAGCCAACTGGTGCGCAGTCCGCTGGCGGTACAGACCGAGAACGTGGCGCTGGAAAACGGCCGCATTGTCATTGTGCTGACCGTGCCCAAGGGGATCGACAAGCCCTATTTCGACAAGAACGGCGTGATCTGGCTCAAGGCCGGGGCCGATAAGCGGCGGGTGAACTCCAAGGAGGAGCTGCGCCGCTTGTTTCAATTCACCAATCAGTTTCACGCCGACGAGCTGCCCACCAAGGCAGGCGTCGACAAACTGGACAAGCTGCGCTTCCGCGATTTTCTGCGGGATGTCTACAAACAGGAATATCCCGATTCTCCCAATGAGCTGACCCGACTGCTGCAGAACATGAATCTGGCCGCCGACGACGGCAGGCTGAACCTGGCCGGGGCGCTGCTGTTTGCCGAGCAGCCGGAGTGGATCGTGCCGCAGTTTGTGGTCAAGGCGATCCGCTACCCCGGCAACAAGATCCACGCCACCGACTACCTCGACACCGAGGACTTTTCCGGTCCGCTGCCCAAGCTCTTCGAAGGGGCGCTGTCCTTTGTCATGCGCAACCTGCACAAGGTGCAGGCCGGGCGTGGGGTAAACGCTCCCGGCTTGCCCGAGATCCCCGAGGCGGTGTTCGAGGAGCTGCTGGTCAACGCCCTGGTGCACCGTGACTATCTGGTCAGTGCCCCGATCCGCCTCTTTATCTTTGACAACCGCATCGAGATCATCAGCCCCGGCCATCTGCCCAACAACCTGACGGTGGAGAAGATCCGGGCCGGAAACTCCAATATCCGCAACCCGATTCTGGTTTCCTATGTCGCCAAGGGGCTGTTGCCCTACCACGGCCTGGGTTCGGGCATCAAGCGGGCGCTGGAGAAGTGGGCGGCCATCGATTTTAGCGACGACCACGACGGCTGCCTGTTCACTGCCACGGTTCACCGAAAACCGGTGGAAGAGCTGGAATTGGTGAACATTGCACCGGAAGGTGTACCGAAAAGTTCACCCGAAACCGATGCCGCGTCGGGAAAGCGTCGGGAAAGCGTCGGGAAAGCGTCGGGAAAGATCATTGAAGCCTGTCGGGAAAAACCATCTGTCACCATTCCAGAACTGGCTGAATTGATCGGAATTACCGAGCGATCAGTGCAGCGAAACATTCAGAACCTGCAAAGGGATGGGTTGTTGCGACGTGTCGGAGGAAGGAAGGAAGGCCACTGGGAGGTAATGGAATGACGCCGTACACCGAAGACACCCTCGTTCAGCAGACCACCGCCGAGTACCTGGAACAGGAACTGGGCTGGGAGTCGGTGTACGCCTATAACAACGAGGATTTCGGGCCGGATAGCCTGCTGGGCCGGGAATCGGACCGCGAGATGGTGTTGACTCGCACTCTGCGGGCCAAGATCGAGGAACTGAATCCCGGGCTGCCTGCCACGGCCTATGACGATGCCGTCCGCCAGATTGTCACGGTCTCCGCTTCGCAGACCATGGCCGCCACCAATCGCGAGAAGTACGAGCTGATCAAGGACGGGGTACAGGTTACCTTTCGCAATGCCAAGGGCGAACGGGTGCGCCAGCGGCTGCGGGTGTTCGACTTTGATGTTCCTGAGAACAACCACTTCCTCTGCGTGCGGGAGCTGTGGGTGCGCGGCGATCTCTACCGCCGCCGGGCGGACATCGTCGGTTTCGTCAACGGCCTGCCGCTGCTGTTCATGGAGCTGAAGAACGTCAGCAAGGATATCCGCGCCGCCTACGAGCAGAATTTTATGGACTACAAGGACACCGTCCCGCACCTGTTTCATCACAATGCCATCGTGGTGCTGGCGAACGGGGTGGATGCCAAACTCGGTTCGCTCACCAGCCGGTTCGAACATTTCAACGAGTGGAAACGGTTGGCCGAGAATCAGCCGGGCGTGGTGGCGATGGAGACGCTGCTCAAAGGTGTATGCGCCAAAGCCAATTTCCTGGATCTGGTGGAAAACTTTATCGTTTTCGACGACTCTGCCGGGAACCCTCGAAAAATCCTGGCCCGCAACCACCAGTTCCTGGGCGTCAACCGGGCCATCGAAGCGGTCCGCGACCGCAAGCTCAGGAACGGCAAGCTGGGGGTTTTCTGGCATACCCAGGGTTCGGGCAAGAGCTATTCCATGGTGCTCTTCACCCGCAAGGTCCATCGCAAGCTGGGCGGCAACTTCACCTTTCTGATTCTCACCGACCGCGACGACCTGGACACGCAGATCTACAACACCTTTGCCGGATGCGGCGTGGTGAACAACGACCGCGACCCCTGCCGGGCCGCGAGCGGTGAGCATCTCGCGCAGCTGCTGGCCCAGCACAAGTCGCATCTCTTCTCGCTGATCCAGAAATTCAACCAGACCGTGGTGGAAGGCGAGGCCTACTCCCGGCGCGACGACCTCATCGTCATCACTGACGAGGCCCACCGCACCCAGTACGGCACTTTGGCGCTGAACATGCGCAATGCCCTGCCGAACGCTAGCTATATCGGCTTCACTGGCACACCGCTTTTTAAGGACGACGAGATCACCCGGCGGGTGTTCGGCGATTACGTCTCCACCTACGATTTCCAGCGGGCCGTGGAGGACAAGGCCACGGTGCCGCTCTATTACGACGCGCGTGGCGATAAGCTCGGCGTGGCGATCGGCGACCTGAACGAGCGGATCGCCGAGAAGCTGGAGGAGCTGGAGACGGGCGATATCGATGTGGAGCAGCGCCTGGAACAAGAGCTCAAGCGCGATTATCACATCATCACTGCCGGAAAACGCCTCGACCAGGTGGCCCGCGATTTTGTGCGCCACTATTCCACGGCGTGGGAAACCGGCAAGGCGATGCTGGTCTGCATCGACAAGATCACCTGCGTCCGCATGCACAAGCTGGTCGAGTTCTACTGGAACGAGAGAATCGGCGAGTTGGAAGCGCAGTTGCCTCAGGCCGCGGACGATCAGGACGAACAACAGTACCGGCGACGTCAGATCGAGTGGATGCGCCAGACGCAGATGGCGGTGGTGGTCAGCGAGGAACAGGGTGAAGTCGAAAAGTTCCGCAAATGGGAGTTGGACATCACGCCGCACCGCCGCCTGATCAAGGAAGGCATCGACCTGCCCGAGGCGATGCGAAAACAGCCGCAGTTCCAGAACAAGCAGCGGCTATCCTTGGACGATGCGTTTAAGGTCGAGGAGCACCCGTTTCGCGTGGCCATTGTCTGCGCCATGTGGCTGACTGGCTTTGATGTTCCCAGCCTATCGACCCTGTACCTGGACAAGCCCCTCAAGGCGCATACACTGATGCAGGCCATTGCGCGAGCAAATCGGGTCAACGAGGGCAAGAACAACGGGATGATCGTCGATTACTGCGGCATCCTGAAAAACCTGCGCAAGGCGCTGGCGACCTTTGCCGGAACGGGCGACGACGGTCGCGGTGGCGATGGCGGCGAAACCGAACCGGCCAAGCCGGAAGAGGAACTGCTGGCCGATCTTCGTGAAGCGATTGCCTTTGTCCGGGCTTTTCTGGTGGAGCGAGGCGCGTCCTTGGATGGAATTATCGGGCAGACCGGTTTTGCCCGAAATGCGGCGATTCTCGCCGCCAAGGAGGCGGCGAACGAAAACGACGAGACGCGCAAACGCTTTGAAGTGATGTGCCGGGCGGTGTTCTCGAAGTTTAAGGCCTGCATCACCATCGAAGGCGTCAATGCTTTCCGGGCCGACTTCGACGCCATCAACATTGTCTACAAAAGCCTTCAACAGGACCGGGAACAGGCGGATATCACCGACATCATCCGCCAGCTGCATCAGATTGTGGATGAGGCGATTGAGACACAGACCCAACTGGATGCTTGGAACGAGGAGCAGGCACCGTACGATATCAGCAAGATCGATTTTGACTGGTTGCGCCGGGAGTTCGAGCGCAGCCCGGCCAAACGCACCACCGTGCAGAATCTGAAAAGCGCCATCGAACAACGCCTGCTGCGTCTCCTCCAGCAGAATCCCCTGCGCACCGATTTCCAAAGACATTACGAGGAGATCGTCGCCGAGTACAACCGCGAAAAGGATCGGGTGACCATCGAGAAGACCTTTGAAGCGCTGCTACAGATCATAGATGAGATGGACGATGAGGAGCGCCGCGCTGCGCGGGAAGGACTCGATGAGGAAAGTCTCGCCGTATTTGACCTGCTGAGAAAACCAAATCTGACATCCGGTGAGATCAAGCGCATCAAAGCCGTGGCTGTAGATCTGCTCGAAACGCTGAAGACGGAAAAACTACGAATCAATCACTGGCGCGACAAGGAATCCACCCGGGATGCGGTCCGCCTGACGATTCGGGATTATCTCTGGAGCGAGCAAACCGGGCTACCAGGCAACTATTCAGAGAGGGAAATACAGGACAAGTCGGAAGCGGTTTTCTTGCATGTCTTCCGGGCGTACCCAACAGTGCCGTCACCCTACTACGCCAAAATGGCCTCGTAAAGAGTAGAGAAGGATGACAGGAGTTTCCCCTCGTCCGCTCCTCTGCCGCAGACGGCAAGAGCTACAGCACGAAGCACTACAAGCTCCCCGCCATCATCGCCGTGGACTCCAAGGTGAACTCCGGAATCAGGGTTATTGACGGCCGATTTCGCGGAAGATCCATTTTATTCCAACACCTGCAGCGCGAGTTCGACGATACCAAAGGGGGCGCTGACTTGGTAGCCGGCGACACGGTCGGCGATACTTTCGCAGATTTCGCGGGCGATTTCGATGCCGACCTTGCGGCCGTCTTCTTTGGTTTTGGCTCTGCTCATGCGCTCGAGAATCGCGGCGGGAACTTCCACTCCGGGCACCTCGGTGTTGAGAAATTCGGCATTGCGGAAGGAGACCAGCGGCCAAACGCCGGCGACGACGGGTATGGAGCCGCCTTTGGCTTCAGCCGCATCGAGGAAGCGCAGGAGCGCCTCGGGGTCGAAGATGGGTTGGGTAATGGCATATTCTGCGCCGGCGCGAATTTTGTTGAGGTAGTGCTCCAGCTCGCGCTCCGGCTCCACAGCGCAGGGGTTTGCGCCCACGCCGATCAGAATGCCGGTCGGCGGATTGATCGGGTTTCCGCCGACGTCGCGTCCGTGGTTGAGGTTGTACACGACCTGCGTGAGGCCGACGGCATCGACATCGAAAACGGGGGTGGAGTCGGGATAATCGCCCAGCTTCGGCGGATCGCCGGTGATGATGAGATAGTTGCGCAGGCCGCCGGCATAGCCGCCGAGCAGGTCGGATTGCATGCCGATCAGGTTACGGTCGCGGCAGCAGTAGTGCAGCACGGTTTCAATGCCGACTTCGCGCTCGATCGTTAGGGCGGCAACCATTGGCGAAATACGCGCACTCGCACGCGGTCCGTCGGGAATGTTGATGGCGTCGATCTTGGCGTCTTTACAGAGGCGGCATTTGTCGAGCATCGGCTTAAGGTCGATGGAGCGGGGGGGCGTGATTTCCACGCTGGTGACTTTTTCGCCGCGAGCGAGCTTGGCGGCGAAAGCGCATTTGTCGGCCATGGGGACCACCTTGATGTCCGGCAGTGCCTCTTCGTAGTGGCTGATTTCGACGTGCTTCTTTACGCCGGACATCGATTTAACGGCCTTGGCCATCATGGCGATATGTTCCGGCGTGGTGCCGCAGCAGCCGCCGACGCCGCGTACGCCGATCTGGATCATGTTTTTGGCATATTCGGTGAAATATTCCGGCGTAGTCATGTAGATCAGGCGGCCCTCAACCTCCTGAGGAACGCCGGCGTTGGCCATGACGGTGAAGGGTTTGGTGGTGTGGGGCAGGGCGCGTTCCGCAACGCTGAAGGCCGCCGCCGGGCCGATGCCGCAATTAATGCCGATGCCGTCCACGTTGGGGTCGTCGTTGAGTGCAACCACGATCTGTTCAATCTTTTCGCCGCGCCGCGTTTCGCCGTCCTTGCCGACGGTCACGGAAACAAAGACCGGAACGCCTAACGCCTTGCCGATTTTAGCAGCGAGCTGGGCTTCCTTTACATGCGTGAAGGTTTCGAGCATGAAAAGGTCAACGCCTTCGTCGGCCAATACGCCCATGTGCTCGCGGAAGACGTCCGTCAGCTCATCGGTCATGCGCTCGTCAAAGAGCTGGTCCGATTTGAGGCAGGGGCCGACGGAGCCCGCCACAAACAGATCGTCGCCCGCAGCTGCGCGCGCCAGTTTGACGGCTGCGCGGTTGATGGTTTCGAGCTGGTCGGCCAGTCCATACGTCTGGAGTTTGAGGCGGTTTGCGCCGTAGGAGTTGGTTTCGATCACGTCCGCGCCGCCGTCGACGTACGCTTCGTGAATGCCGGAAATCAGCTTCGGGTTGGTAACGCACAGGTGTTCATAGCAGGTATTGATGAATACGCCCTTGGAGTAAATCATCGTTCCCATGGCTCCGTCGAATATGAGCGGGCGGTCTTTGAGTTGTTCGAGAATATTTTTCATCTATCTAGTCCAGTTTGTTCATCGGCAGAATAATTGAGTGGCAGAATGATTATTTCCAGTGGCGTATTGAAGATTATTCTGCCCCTGAATCATTCTGCCTAAATTACATGTTGTACCCGAGATTGGGCGCGAGCCATTTTTCGGTTTCTTTCATACTCCATCCTTTGCGCTGCGCGTAGTCGGCGACCTGATCGCGGTTGATGCGGCCGAGCGGGAAGTAGCGCGAGTCGGGGTGCGAAAAGTACAGCCCGGAAACGGAGCTTGCCGGAACCATCACCATGCTCTCGGTCAGCTGAATGCCGGTGTTGTCGGTGGCGCTGAGCAGGTGGAAAATGGTCGATTTTTCCGTGTGGTCGGGGCAGGCGGGATAACCCGCTGCCGGACGGATGCCCTGATATTTTTCCTTAAACATTTCCTCGGTGGAGAGATTTTCGTTCTGACCGAATCCCCAGGCGTCGCGCGTCTGCTTGTGCAGATATTCCGCGAAGGCCTCGGCAATGCGGTCGCCCAGCGCCTGCATTAAAATGCAGTTGTAGTCGTCGTCATCGCGCCGATACTGCTGTGCAATTTCGCTGACCTGTGGTCCGGCGGTGACGGCGAAGGCCCCGATATAATCCGCCACACTTGACTCCTTCGGCGCAACAAAGTCAGCCAGCGAGCGGTTGGGTGTGTTGTCTTTCTTGATCATCTGCTGCCGTAGGAAGTGGAGCGTATCCCGTTTTTCGGTGCGCGATTCGTCGGTGTAAACCTCAATGCTGTCGTCGACGCGGGCCGCCGGATAGAAGGCGTGTACGCCGCGCGGCTGGAACCAGTTTTCATCGACGATCTGTTTGAGCATCGCCTGTGCATCGTCGAAAAGCGCCTGCGCCTGCGGGTTTCCAAGAATCGACGGATATTTTCCGTCGAGCTCCCAAGTCCAGAAGAAGGGCGTCCAGTCGATATAGGGAACCAGTTCCTTGACGGAAATGCTGACGGTCCGCGCGCCGAGAAAGTCGGGCGAGGGCGGGGCATATCGTTTCCAGTCCAGTTTTAGGCCGTTTGCCCGCGCTTGTTCCAGCGATATAAATTCCTTGGCTTCCTGCGCAGCGAGGTGTGATTCGCGGATGGCGGTATATTCGGTTTTGAGCGCACGGCGATAAGCAATGTCCTGACTGAGCAGCGCCTGCACAACGGTTACGGCGCGCGAGGCGTCGAGTACCTGCAGGGCGGGGCCGCTGTATTCAGGTGCAATCTTGACCGCAGTATGCTTTTTGCTGGTCGTGGCACCGCCGACCATCAGCGGAATCTTCATGCCGGCACGTTCCATCTCTTTGGCCACGTGCACCATTTCGTCGAGCGATGGCGTGATCAGGCCGGAGAGTCCAATAATGTCCGCGCCCCATTCCTGCGCTTCCTTCAGAATGGTTTCGCAGGGCACCATGACGCCGATGTCTTTCACCTCAAAGTTGTTGCAGGCCAGCACCACGCCGACAATGTTTTTGCCAATGTCGTGAACGTCGCCCTTAACCGTGGCCAAAAGCACTTTCCCGGCGGCCCGTTGTTTTTGCCCTTCCTTCTCAGCCTCCATGTAGGGGAGGAGATAGGCCACCGCTTTTTTCATTACGCGGGCGCTCTTGACCACCTGCGGCAGAAACATTTTACCCGAGCCGAACAGATCACCGACGACATCCATTCCGGCCATCAGCGGGCCTTCGATAATCTTCAGCGGGCGATCATATTTCTGCCGCGCCTCTTCCATGTCGGCATCGATGAAGTCGACAATCCCTTTGACGAGCGCATGCTTCAGCCGCTCTTCGACGGAGCCTTCGCGCCAGGCCTGCGTTTCGACTTCCTTCTTCTTGTCGCCGCCCTCGGCTTTAATCTGCTCGGCATATTCAATCAGCTTTTCGGTGGCGTCGTCCGTGCGGTTAAGCACCACATCTTCGACGAGCTGGAGCAGCTCCTTCGGTACTTCGTCGTACACCTCAAGCATGCCGGGGTTCACGATGCCCATATTCAGTCCGGCTCGGGTGCCGTGATAAAGGAACGCGGCGTGGATGGCTTCGCGCACGCGGTTGTTGCCGCGAAACGAAAAGGAGACGTTGCTGATGCCGCCGCTGATCATTGCGCCGGGCAGGTTTTCGCGGACATATTCTGCGCCTTCAAAGAAGGAGGTGCAGTTAATGCGATGCTCCTCCATTCCGGTGCCGATCGGGAAAACATTGAGATCGAAGATTATATCGTTCGGCGCAATGCCCAGCTCGTTCACCAAAATGTTATAAGCGCGCGTGCAGATTTCAATGCGGCGTTCCGTGGTGTCGGCCTGACCTTTTTCGTCAAACGCCATAACGACCATACCCGCGCCGTAGCGCTGAATTTTCTTCGCGTGTTCGCGGAATTGATCCTCGCCCTCTTTCATGCTGATCGAATTGACGATGCCCTTGCCCTGAATGCACTTCAGTCCCGCTTCGATCACGTCCCACTTGGAGGAGTCGATCATGATAGGTACGCGCGAAATGTCGGGTTCGGATGCCACGAGGTTTAGGAATTTGACCATCATCGCTTTGGAATCGATGAGGCCTTCGTCCATGTTGATGTCGATGATGTTGGCGCCGCTCTCCACCTGCTGGCGGGCAATCTGCAGCGCGCTTTCCAGATCACTTTCGCGGATAAGCCGCGCAAACTTGGGCGATCCGGTAATGTTGGTGCGCTCGCCCACCATCACCAGATTCATTTCCGGCGTAATATTCAGCGGTTCCAGTCCGCTGAAATGGGGGATTACTAAATTACGGGACTGACCCCTCTGGCGGGGAGGATGTTTTATCACAACCTGCGCTATTGCGCGGATATGGTCGGGCGTCGTGCCGCAGCAGCCGCCCCAAATATTGGCAAGGCCGGCGGCCGCAAACTCGTTGTAGATTTTGGCCATATCCTCGGGCTTGTCGTCGTAGCCGCCGAAGGCGTTGGGTAGGCCAGCGTTTGCATAGATGCTGATGCAGCAGTCGGCCACCTCCGAAAGCTCTTCGATGTAGGGCCGCATATCGGCTGCGCCCAGCGCGCAGTTGATGCCCACGGAGATCGGCTTGGCGTGCTCGACGCTGTACCAGAACGCGGTGGGTGTTTGCCCTGAAAGCGTACGGCCGGACTTGTCGGTGATCGTAACCGAAATCATGACCGGAAGGCGTAGCGCACGTTTTTCAAAAATTTCTTCAATGGCGAAGAGGGCGGCTTTGGCATTGAGCGTGTCAAAAATGGTTTCTACCAGCAGAATGTCCACGCCGCCGTCGATCAGCGCTTCGACCTGTTCTGCGTAGGCCTCGGCCAGATCATCAAACGTGACGGCGCGGTAGCCGGGATCGTTTATGTCCGGCGAAATGGAGGTGGTACGGTTGGTCGGTCCAATCGATCCGGCAACGAAGAGCGTACGGGTTGGGTCGGCAGCTTGAACGCGCTCCACGGCGCGGCGCGCCACCTTGGCTGCTTCGAGGTTTAATTCGCGGACGATCGACTCCAGTTCATAGTCGGCCTGCGAGATGGAGGTGGAGCTGAAGGTGTTTGTTTCAATAATATCCGCACCGGCTTCCAAAAATTCCACGTGAATAGCTTCAATCAGCGCGGGGCGGGTAATTACGAGCAGATCGTTATTTCCCTTCAGGTCCGACGGATGCTCCGCAAAACGCTCGCCGCGGAAGTCGGCTTCTTCCAGCTTATGCTTCTGGATCATAGTGCCCATCGCACCGTCGATCATCACCATTTGGGTTTTCAACAGCTGTTCAAACTGTTTCCCGGCGGGGGTCGTATACTCATTTTTTCTGCTCTTTATGCTCATAAGATCCATTCGTTTTCAACGGTTGGAGAAGTAAATATCCGTTTATCCGGATATATCAATATAAATCTCAGGGCAGTTTTGAATCTGCCTGTTTATCCGCCCTCTTGCGTAATAATCTGTGTCAAATCGGTGAAATTTGTGGACGAAGATGGGAGGGTATCTCCAGTGTTACGAGATGGACTCCACGACGATACGGCTGCCGTGGGCCTCCGCAATGCGGACTTTCGTCTGACTGGGAATGTAATCGCCGCGCGTAACAACATCCAGTTTACGATCGCCAAAGTAGGCTGTTCCGCCGGGGCGCAGATCAGAATGCGCGACGCCTTCGAGTCCAACCAGTTCCAAGTTTTGCTCCGGATTGGACAAAACGGTGCCGAGGGCAATGCCCTTAAACAGATGCGTTTTCGGCAAAAACTTTGCGGTAAAAACGATGAACGCAACGGATCCGACAAAAGCCAGTGTAACCTTGAGCAACGGTCCAGTGAAGGTCTCCGGGGAAAACGAAACGGGGCGCCATTTTCCAGGGATATGTTCGCTCATTGCGCTGACGAGGGAGAGCAACATCAACAGTATTCCGCTGATGCCCAGCACGCCGAAGCCGGGTGTAACAAAAACCTCGAGGATGAGCAGAACAACTCCCGCCACAAAGAGGAGCATATCCTCATATCCCGCCAGCCCGGCAATGTGATGGCCCAGGAAAAAGAGCGCCAGGCTTATAATGGCCGTAACCCCGAAAATGCCGAAGCCGGGGGTTTTAATCTCCAGCCAGATACCGCCGATGCCGATGATCAGAAGGATCGGTGCAAGCGCAGAAATAAGGCGGGCGATTTTTTCCGCCGCACTGACTCGGAGGTACGTCTTTTCTGCACCGGCGAGGCCGTCTATCTGTTCCAGCATTTCGTCCAAACTGTCAACGGTGCCCTGAGAGAGGAGCGGTTTTTGTTCTTCTCCAACCATCTCTTCGGCCTCGACATTGGTCATGGTTAAAACCTTTCCCTCTGGACTAATGACCTTATCGCCGACTTTATATTCCAGATTGGCTCGAACCATGGCCTCAGCTAGTTCAGGGTCGTAACCGCCCTGTTCGGCAGATGAGCGAACATGCGCTGCGACATAGGAAGTCATTTTTTCTTTTTCTGCTTCCGGAAGCTCGTTTACGCCACCCATCAAACCCAAGGATATGGGTGTAATATCGCCGATCACCGCGCTGGGGCGCATGTAGATTTTGGAGGTGGACAACGCAATGAGCGCACCAGCGGAAATGGCCTGATGTTCCACATAGGTATAAATCGGGATCTCCGATCGCTGCATGAGGGCTAGAATTTCCAGTGCGGAATCCACACGTCCGCCGGTGGTGTCCATTTCAAAAATAATTGCATCGACGTTGTTTCGTGCGGCTTCATCAATACCGCGACGTACAACATATACCAACGCCGGTTCAATGGTCTTTTTAACTGGAATAACATAAACCGTTGGTTTGTTGCCTTCTTTGGCGGCCTGAGCCGGAATAAGCGCGAGGCAGGTCAGCAGTATGAAAATCATTTTCTTCATCATGGATACTCTCTCCTGTTTGCGGAAAGCATTGTTCCTTGCCTGCGGAAAAAAGAAAGCGAAAACTTCCAATCACTATCCATTGAGCGTATGAAGGCCCATATGAATTTATCGGGCAAACGAGCATTGGTTACGGGCGGTGCGGTGCGCATCGGGCGTGCGATTACGCAGGCACTTCAGGCGGAAGGAGTGGAGGTGGTGGTGCATTATCGCTCTTCGCAGGAGGAAGCAGAGGCGCTTTCGGAGTATACAATACAGGGTGATTTGGCAGATCCGTCGATAGGTGCCGATCTGATTAAGCGCGCCGGGCCGCTGGATATACTGATCAATAATGCGTCCATTTTTACGAAGGAGTCGCTTGCGCAATCGACGTATGAGAGTGCGCTGCGTGAGTTGCAGGTAAATCTGCTTTCGCCCATGGAACTGATTCGCGTGTTTTGTGCACAGACGACGGACGGCGCAATAGTGAATCTGCTGGATCGGCGTATTCGTTGCCATGATACGTCGTGCGTTCCGTATTCAATTTCAAAAAAGGGGCTGGAGGAGCTGACTCAGTTGGCCGCGCTGGAGTATGCTCCGCACGTTCGGGTGAACGCCGTTGCTCCGGGGCCGATCCTTCCGCCGCCGGATCGCCCCCTTGCGGATGTGCGCGAGTTGGCCGGCCGCCTTCCTTTAGAGGCTATGCCGACGCCGGAGCAGATTGCCGACGCCGTGATGTTTTTGCTGAAAGCGGAGTCAATTACGGGGCAGACGATTTATGTGGATGGGGGACAGCATTTGCTGGGAAACGGGGTTTAGTGTAGACGCGGCATCCTGCCGCGTTGTGGTTACCGAAGCAGGATGCTTCGTCTACGGGGAGAGAGCAATATGGACAAAATTTTTATTCGTGATCTCGCGCTGCGCTGCATCATCGGGATTTATCCGGAGGAGCGCCGGGAAAAACAGGATGTAGTGATTAACGTGGAGATGCACTGCGATCTGCGCAAGGCGGGCCTCTCCGACGACCTCAACGATACCGTTGATTATAAATCGATCAAAAAGGCAATCCTTACGCTGGTGGAGGAGAGCCGTTTCCAACTGATTGAAACGATGGCCGAACGCATTGCCGCCATCGCGTTGAACAATGAAAAGGTTCAGTCTGTCGTGGTAACAGTCGATAAGCCCGGTGCCCTGCGTTTTGCCAAAAGCTCCGCCGTGGAAATTACCCGCGAGAGAAACAGTTTGTAGTTCCGCCTTCAGGCGGTCAGTTGCCGCCGCTTCGCTGCCGTCGCTTCGCGCCAGCCTCACTTCGTGTCCCACGCCCTCGCGGGTCGTCGAGACCTGACTCAGGGCCAACGTGTTTTGCTAAACTTCATTGCAAGACGCTGCACATTCTCTACTCGCCGCCGATTTTAATCGGCGTTTTCGGACTGGCCCTTTTTTAGGACCCTTAAGTCAATCTTGATTCTTGAGACCTGACCCCGCGCTCTGTTGTTCGATTATTATAATTCAGACCGAATGACTTTCGCGGTTGATAATTCAAAATGTTCCAAAATATTCTTTACCAGAGATGTGTGCCATCGGGGAGAAAAAGGAGAAATATGAACATTGGTGATTAGCTTCCTGAGATCAATCTTAAGCTTAATTACCTCAGTGTTTCGATAGAGGGATGCCCTTCGGTTCGCCTTTTCCTCATGTGTCTGGAACTTAAGTAATTGATCTTCGACTTGGCGAGGATGAGTCATAATCAGCCTGAATTCATTCTCTGATTTATACGCAATTTTCTTCACTGTTAACATCTGTAACGTATTCCAAATCCAATTCATAGACTCTCGCTCAAAATCAAGATATTGAATTTCAGATGGATAAGCTGTTTCATTATCGGTTACCGAATCTTTTAACTCCGTATATGTAGTTTCAATCGCAACTCCATTCTCTTTGGAGTAGATTTTCCACATGTGCACCATCGGATAATTTTCTTTGCACCAACAGTTGATATACGCTTCCTTTTTAAAGGACTCCAGTTCTTGAGATAGGTTGATAGGTCCTCGCCTTAAAGTTCCTTGTTTGATCATTTCTTGGGCTATAGAATCAATTTGCGCAGCTGTGATTGTTGGAAATGTCCCTTCGGATGAATCCTCCATAAGATCAGCTCTTACGAATGTTAGTGATGATTCGGTTAGTAACGACATAAGGGATGGAATATCCATATATCGCCATAGGCTAGTATTGGATTGAGGCGCTTTACAAACTGGATGGGATTCGTCTATTGGCATTTTTTATCTCTTATCGAACGTTAAGCGTCTCCCTGAGCGCGGCGGAGCAAGCGATAGAGTGAACGCTCGGGTTCGATTTCATTTATTAATTCCCAACATTCTTCTACTACATCGGGCAGATAAAAATCGATAATGGAATCAAGCTCCTCATCTTTCTTCTTTAGCGCATCCTAAAAGGTACCAGTCCTAACATTTACTTCACGCGCCTTCCAACTTTGGTCAGTACCGTAATCTAGTAATTTCACGCAAATGCTCCCATTTTTCTATCCCCTCGCTCGGGCGGACGATCCGTCGAGCGACCTTTTGCGGACATATAAACGAAAAATGAACGATGAGTCAAACATTGCCCCACTATATTCCGCAGAAACCGCAGCCTTTCCCTCCTTGCCTCGGATTTTTGATGGAACCTTTTCGCGCAATTTCACGGGTTTCGCGGTCAATCTACCCGGTTCTCTGTTTTCCCGCGACGAGGAGGATTACGAGGACGATTAGTTCCTTACACCTCAACTTCTATCCATTTTCCGTTTTAAAAACGGCCATGCTTAATGCTCTGCGGGCAAGGATGTTATTGACCACAAAGACGCTAAGAAAAAAGCGAAATTCTTCTCTTCGCGTCTTGGCGTCTTTGCGGTCATTTTCTGCTGAGGAGCCG
>CAYOBH010000036.1:0-19269 GCA_964402125.1 uncultured Verrucomicrobiota bacterium | reverse complement strand
ATCCTCGCCTCGTCCATATCGTAGCCGACTCCGCCGGGAAGGACCATGCCGCGACCAAAACGGTTGCCGCACAGCAGTGCGGTCATGTTCAGGAAATCGCCCCGAATCCGGCCGCAATACGAAGCCGTCGGCAGAAATCCCACATCGCCCGCCATCGCGCCGAGATCGCCGATATGGTTGGCGAGCCGCTCGAGTTCGAGGGCAATGCCGCGGAGCGATTGGGCCCGGACGGTATTGGTGCAGCCGGAGAGCGCTTCAACCACTTGGCAGTACGCCATGGTATGGCCGATCGTGGTGTCGCCGGCGAGCGTTTCGGCATAGTGCAGATGCCGTTTAGCGGGCTGTTCAAGAAGGGCTTTTTCAATGCCGCGATGCTGGTAGCCCAGTGCAATTTCAAGATGGAACACCTGCTCGCCGTGACACTGGAAACGGAAATGGCCCGGCTCGATGATGCCCGCATGAACGGGGCCGACGGAGACCTCGTGGATATCCTCGCCCTCAACGCGGTAAAAGTCGCCGGTGCCGGGCAGAAGGGTGCCGTTGGCATAGCGGACCGGCTTGAGCCACGGATGACCTTCCGGTTGCAGGCCGAACTGCTCGGCGATCTCGCGCTCAAAGAGATGGAGCTGGGTGCAATCGGGCGTCAGCGACGGGAAGCGGTCGCCTTCGACGCAGGTGGAGAGCAGGTTTAACTGGCTGTTGGCGTCGTCCGCCAGCACCATAAACAGATCGGTGCATCCGGGGTGGCCGGCTTGGTCGCCGAAGAACGACACGGCGCGCTGCCCTTTGGACAGCTTGCTCTGGACGATGCGACGGAAGGTCTCAAAGTCGTGCCGCGGGATTTGATCGAGGGCAACAGCCCGTCCGTTGGCGGTAGTGAGCAGATCAGATGGCTGGTTCATGGCTTCTTCTCCAAATAGGCAACGGCTTGCTGCAGTAAATCGTTCAGCGGCTCGGGGATATGAATGCCCAGCAGCAGCACGAGGATGAGCAGCATGAGCGGCGGGGCAAGGGTCAGCACGCCTTCGCGATAGGCGGTGCGCGGCGCGTCCTCGGCCTCCTGGCCTTGTACTACCCTCAGTACAGTGGCCCCCATGCCGATAAAGATGATCAGCAGGAAGAGCAGGAACAGTCCGCCCGCTACATAGTGGCCACCGCTGAATCCCGCGTTCAAAATGGAAAATTCGCTGATGAACGGGCCGAACGGCGGGGAGCCGGTGATGGCCAAAAACCCGATCAGGAACAGCCCCGCCGAAACGGGCAGTCGCCGCATCGCGCCGTGGACGGTGTCGGTCGTGGTGCTGCCAAAGGATCGGTGAATGTTCCCCGCCGACAGGAACAGGATGCCCTTGGCCAGCCCGTTGTTAAACATGTGCAGCAGCGTGCCGAAGAGCGCCGGTGCGCCAAGGCCTAGACCCAGCGCGAGGATGCCCATGTGCTCGACGCTCGAATAGGCGAGCATACGCTTGTAGTCCTGCTGTCCAACCATGAAGATTCCGGCGACGGCCATAGAAAAGAGCCCCATGAAGACCAGCATCGGGGCGATAAAGCCCTCCTCGCCCGCTGCGGTGCAGACCTGATGAATCCGCAGAATACACAAGAAGGCGCAGCTGGTAACGCCGCCGGCCAGCAGGGCGCCGACCGCGCCGGGCGCGGAGCCGTATGCGTCAGGCTTCCACGTATGCATCGGCGCCAGGCCCATCTTCGTGCCGTAGCCGACAAACATCAGCACGAATGCGGCGTGGAGCCACGGCTTGGAAAGCTGGGTCGAATGGTGCACCAGTTCGTTCAGGACCAGCGTCGGCTCCAGCCCCGCGTGGAGGCAGGAATAGGCCAGAAAGAACGTGCCCAGCAGAGCGAGCGCAATGCCCACGAAACCAATCAGCATGTATTTCCAGGTGGCCTCGATGGAGCGCGGCGTCTTGTTGAAGTAGATCAGGGGCGCGGTGCAAAGCGCGGTGGTTTCGATCGATATCCACATGATGCCCAGATGCTGGGCCCAAGTGGCGAGCGTCATTGTGCCCAGCAGGCAGAGCAGGCAGGCGACAAAGACGCGGTTGTTCCGCTGCTGCCGATGGTAGCGCAGATATCCCGCGAGATAGAAGGCGGTGAGCAGATAGATCGTGCTGACCAGGAGCAGCACCAGCCGACCCGCCGGATCCAGCCCAATCCATTTGAAGTCGGAGTTCGGCGCGGCGCTAAACACCGATGCCAAGACCAAGGGGAAGTGGATAAGCCCCGCAACGGGAAGCAGCCAAGGCCGCCATCGGTTGGATGGAACCAAGCTGGCAACAATCGCCAGCGCGAATGGGAAAACAAGTAGAAACAAGGTCATAGCATTATTCCTTCAGCGTCGTAAGCTGGCGCGTATCCAGCGATGAAAATGTTCGATTGATGTGGTTAACCATGATGCAGATGATGAAGATGGCCACAAACAAATCCAGCAGGACGCCGAGTTCCACAACCAACGGCATTGCCTTCACCAGAAGCAGGCCGAAGATGTAGATGCCGTTTTCAATCATCAGGTAACCCATGATTTGCGTAATGGCCTTGGCCCGCATGGTCAGCAGAATGAAGCCCGAGAAAATGGTGGCGAGTGACGCCGGAACCAGCAGCGGGACGGACTGTTCGTCCGCCAGCGGGAGGGAAGAGACGAAGAGGAGCGAAACCCCGGTACAGAGGGCCCCCAGCAGCATGGAGGGCAGAAAGCCGATCAGCGGTTCTATCTCGCGCTTGATCTGCACGTCACGCATGGCCCGCAACAACATGGCGGGAATCACCACGCCTTTCAGGACCATCGCGGCCACGGCGGCATAAACCGCAGGCCAGACCAAGTGCCCTTCCATGATCAGGGGCATGATCCCCAGCAGGAAGCCCTGCAGCGACACGACTTTGATGACGGTGCCGATTCGACTGGTGCCGAGCACATACAAATTGAGGGCGAGAATCAGAACGAGTAATGCATTCAGTAACGAATTCATGGGATTACCTCATTAGCAAAATGAAACCAAACGCGCAAAAGAGCACGGCGGCGATCAGCAAATGCGGAACATGGCGCATCTGTAAGCGGGCCATGACCGATTCCACCACCCCCACCACGACAGCAAGGCCAAGCAGCTCGGCCACAAATACCAACCAGTCGAGCAAAGGCGATCCGCTTTGGAAGGGAGAAACAATGTGCAGCAGCAGCGCCCCCAGGACAAACAGCTTGATCGATGCGCCATAGAGGATAAGCCCCAGCAGCGGCCCGCTATGGTCCAGCACCATCACCTCGTGGATCATGGTCAGCTCCAGATGGGTGTTCGGATCGTCCACGGGAATGCGGCAGTTTTCAGCCAGCAACACGACGAACAGCCCGACCGCCAGCAGCACCAGCGAGGCAACAACCGGGTAGCCGGAGTCCATCGGCGCATGCAGCATATCGCCCAGCGCCAGCGAGCCCGACATTTTCGCCAGCGCCAGCAGGGCAAAGAACAGGGCCGGTTCCGAGAGACAGGCAAAGGTGACCTCACGGGCGGACCCCATCCCCTCGAAGGCCGATCCGGTGTCCAGCGCGGCGGTAGCCGTGAAGAAACGACCCAGCGCAAACAGATAGGCGAAGAGAATCACGTCGCCGGTGAACGAAACAGGGGCGGAGAAGGGCCCCATCGGCACAACGAGGCCGGCAGCCACCAGCGTCGTCAGCGTAATGACCGGCGCGGCAATAAAGACCCAGGTGGTGGTTTGGCTGATCACGACCTTTTTGCGGAACAGCTTGACCAAGTCGTAATACAGCTGCAGCAGCGGCGGGCCTTTACGTCCCGCGAAGAGGGCTTTGGTCTTATTGATGACCCCCAGCAGCAACGGGGGCATAACCAGCAGCAGCACAATATGGATCGCTATGTTCATTATGATTGGGCTCCTATTCAGCATGCGGTCGGGCAGGTAGGCGATCCGCCGCCGTACGCGCCGAACTCCGGTCGATGATCTTGTTCATAAACTTCCATGTCCCCCAGCCGAAAACCACCAACCCGACCGAGAACAGGAGGTACGAAAGTCTCCAATCCATCCCTTCGGTCACCATACTCCATTCCGACATCCCCCCGATGCTCGCAATCAAATTGAGGGGCAGGAACACGATGTTGATCAAGGTGAGATTCTTCAGTAAGACGTTCATGTTGTTGTTGACGATGGTGCCGCGCGCATCCATCAGTCCGCTGAGAACGGAGCTGTAGATGGCGGCCTGCCGGGCGGCCTGGGAGTTCTCGAGGATGATGTCGTCCAGCATTTCAAGCTGCCGTTCCTGGAATCCGAGCTGAACGGAGAGGTTCCGCAACTTGACCAACACGGCTCCGTTGCCTTCGATGGCGTCGACGTAGTAGACGAGGCTCTCGCTGAGGGTGAACATTTGGAGCAGATGCCGATTCTCCATGGATACGGTGATCTTCTTTTCCAGTTCGGAGCTTATTTGCTTGATCACTTTCAGGTGGCCGACGAAGTGGCGAACCGCGTGGAGAAGGAATGCCAGCATGACATCCTTGACGTCGTTGATCTTGCGGAACTCCCTGTCCGAGAAGGTCACTTCATTTGTCGCCCGGGCGAAGAGGAGATGCTCTTTGAACAGCGTCAAACCCACCACGCCGACATCCAGCTCGATGGCTTCGGAAACGGTCGCTCGATAGGGCAATTTCAAAATCAGGAAAAGCCGCCCATCGGTGTAATCGAGCCGCGGGATTTCATCCGGGTCAAGGGTAGAGACCAAGTCGTAGTCATCGAGATCGAACTGTTTCTGGAGAAGGGGTCTATCGTGATCATCCGGCGCGACCGCAACCCAGACCGGCCCTGAGCCTTCCAGGGGTTGAGAAAGTCGATTCCCGGCGATTTCGTAATGCTTTATCATAGTTTCGTCTCCAAGTCGGAATAGCGTTCTTCAATCTGGATTAAGGGGTAAACAAGTTTATAAAAAGGGTTTTCCATGGCGTGATCCAAGCCAGCAGGACCACCACGGTGATCACCACATAGATCAGATACTGATGCGTCAAGCCCTTCTGCAGCGGGCGGGCCCGATGGAACTGCCGCCGGACAAACCAGGCCGCCGGCATGATCAAACGATCGAGCATGGGTTCGTCATGGAGGACTTCGAAGCGGGCAGGCTCCGCAAGAATCGACTGTATCTGCGGCTCGTGGCGCCGCTGGGCAAAGACCGAACGGAAGAGCCCCGTCAGCATTTGCGCGAAGGAAGCGGCGGTGTACTGCATGCGCGGCGAGGGGAGGGCATACCCGCACGACCAGGTGATCGGGCGCGGGGCGCCGCACCGCCGGACGAGGCGAACCAGCAGCAGCGCCGCCGCAATCGCTCCGGCAAGGAAAAGCCCGGCTAGCGAAAGCCCGGTCAACGAAGGAAACGCCCCCGCATATTCAGCCTCCGTCAACAGCCCTTGCGCATTCCAAGCGGCTACCGCCCGGACCAGCAGGGGCATTGCAAGCCACGGAAAAAGGCCGATCGCCACGCAGCCGCCGGCCAGTAAGGCCATGGGAATCCGCATGGAAAGACGAGGTTCGTGCGCCTCCGCCGCCAGAGGGTGCCGCGGCACGCCGAGGAAAACCATCGCGTAGGCTTTTACGAAGCAGGCCAGCGCCAAGGCCCCGATCAGCGCCAGAGCGACCGCGCCGAACGCCGCCGAAAATCCGGCCACTCCTTGCCAGGTGCCCATGCCCCGGAACAACCCAAGATAGAGCAGCCATTCGCCGATAAACCCGTTCAACGGAGGAAGACCGCAAATCGCCAGTGCGCCGACGAGGAAAAAAGCCGCCGTGCACGGCATCCCGCGCGCTAGGCCGCCCATCCGGTTTAAGTCGCGCGAATGAACCGCATGAATGATGGCCCCGGAATTCATAAAGAGGAGCGACTTGAAAAGGCCATGGTTCCAGACATGCATCAGTGCGCCCCCGAGTCCCAGCAGGACGAGCCCGCCCTCGTGCAGCGCGCGCCCCATCACCGCTAAGCCAATGCCCATCACAATGATGCCGATGTTCTCAATACTGCTGTAGGCCAGCAGGCGCTTGATGTCGCTTTGGCCGAGTGCCGACACAATTCCCAGAATGCCGCCGACAGCACCGAGCACCAGCAGCAGCGCACCACTCCACAAGCCGGTATCGGGAAGCAGCATCAACATCCGCAGGATCCCGTAGATGCCCATTTTAAGCATCACGCCCGACATGACGGCGGAGACGTGGCTCGGCGCATTAGCATGGGCACCGGGCAGCCAGACATGCATCGGCACAATGCCCGCCTTAAAGCCGAAACCGACCAGCGTCAGCAGAAAAAGCGCGGCCTTGCCGGCGGTCGATACAGAACTAGGATCAAGCGCTAAAAACGCAAAGCTCCCCGAAACCGCGTGCATCGAAGCGAAGAGGGCCAACAGGCAAATCGTTCCGGTATGGGTGGCGATCAGATAGATCCACCCGGCGCGGCGCACCTCCGGATTTTCGTGCTCGGTGGAGACCAGGAAAAAGGCGGACAGCGCCATCGCTTCCCACGCGATCATGAACAGCACGGCATCGCGGGCAAGGACCACCAATACCAAAGAGCCGGCCAGCAAGCCGTAAAAAAGCCCCAGCCCGCGCCCATTCTCCGGATGCTCGGTCTGCCGCCAGTACCCCAATCCACACACCGACCCCAGAACCGGGACGGTAAAGATGGATACCAGGAACACGGCGCTCAGCGGATCCAAACCCACCGAAAAGCTACCCCACGGAAGACCCCACGCAAGCGAAAGGAAGGGCGGTGCCTCCGCCCGCAGCGCGGCAACCACACCGCACCACCCAACCACGCCACCCAGGACCATCATGGCGCAAGTGAGTCGCTGCCCCGCGACCGATCTGCGCGGGCCAAAACACGCCGGAATCCCGCTGGCCATCAGCAGGCCTGCGGCGACAAGGACGATCCAAAGTCCGCTCATAGACACCCCTTCGAAATGGGATCATTCATGGTTTTCATAGCATTCTACCGAGAAAAAAGTTGTTTCAGCATCTCCAACAAGGGCAGCTTACAGATCATCAGAACGATGACCGCAAGAATCACGTAGATCAGGTATTGGTGCGTCAGCCCCCTCTGCAGCGGACGGGCGCGCAAGAAGAGCCGACGGATAAAGCGCGCCGACGGCAGGAGTGCGCGGTCGAGCACGGGTTCGTCCAGATGCGATTCAAAGTGGGACGGCTCCGCAATAACTTTCTGGATCAGCGGCGCGTGGATCCGGGGAGCGAGCACTCTGCGGAACAGCCCGACCAGCATTTGCGCAAAGGAGGAGGCGGTGTACTGCATGCGCTCCGTGGGGAGGGCATATCCGCACGACCAAGTGCTCGGATGCGGAGCATCGCGCCAGTGAATTTTTCGGGAAAGTAGGAAAAGAACCAGCAGGCAAACCCCGACCAAAGCCAGCCCGGCCAGCGCTATTGCCTTCAGCGGCTGTTGCGGACCGAACAGGTTGGAAGTGTGTAGCAACCCTTCCGTGTCCCACGCTAAAATGGCCTGCTCCAGCAGGGGGATCAACAGCCATGGCAGGAGACCGATCGCCACGCAGCAGGCGGCCAGCAGGCCCATGGGAAGCCGCATCGATAGCGGGGCTTCGTGCACATCCCCTTCCAGCGGCTGCCGCGCCTGACCCAGAAAAACAGCTCCGTAGACCTTCACAAAACAGGCCAACGCCAAGGCACCGATCAAGGCCAGCGCGGGAACCGCCAGCACAGGAATCCCCACCGCCGATCCCGGCTCGATCGCCGCGTGGAAAAGTCCAAGATAGACCAGCCACTCGCTCACAAAGCCATTCAACGGCGGCAAGCCGCAAATCGCCACCGCCCCGATTAGGAAAAAGACCGCCGTCCAGGGCATAGATTTGGCCAGTCCGCCCATCCGGTCAATCTGGGGCGTGCCGACCGCGTGGATCGTGGCGCCGGCGCCGAGGAAGAGCAGGGGCTTAAACAAAGCGTGGTTCCACGTATGGAGCAGGCAGCCCGCCATCCCGAAAATCACCCATGTCGGCTGTTCGAGCGAGCGGCCCATCAGGGCCAAACCAAACCCCATCAGGATAATGCCGATGTTTTCGATGCTGTGGTACGCCAGCAGGCGCTTGAGATCGTGCTGGCCGAGAGCGAACAGCACCCCGAGCACCCCGCTGATACAGCCGATTACAAGCACCAAGCCGCCCCAAGCAACCGGCGGGACCGGCAGAAAGCCGATAAATCGCACCAGTCCGTAGATGCCGATCTTGAGCACCACGCCCGACAGCAGGGCCGAGACGTGGCTGGGGGCGTTGGCGTGCGCTGCGGGCAACCAGAAATGCAGCGGCATGAGGCCGGCCTTCAGGCCAAACCCCAACAAGGTCAGGAAAAACGCCACAGTCAGCGGTCCGAGCCCGACTTCGCTGACGGCGATGGCACGCAATTCATAGGACCCGGTGACCCGGTGGAAAAAGGCGAAAAGAGCGAAAAGGGAGAGCGTGGCGATGTGGGTGGCCACGAAATAGATCCAACCGGCTTGGCGCACCTCCGGATCTCTATGCTCGGTGGAAATCAGGAAAAAGGCGGCCAGGGCCATGATTTCCCAGCCCAACAGGAACAATGCGGCATGGCGAGCTGCCAGCAGCACAACCATTCCTGAAACCGCCAACCCCCAGAACAGGGACAGCGGACGCCCGGTGTCCCGATGCTCCGCCGCCGACCAATAGCCGAGCCCGTACACCGACCCCAGCGCACCGACCACCAGAACGGGAACCATGAAGAACGCACTGAGTGCATCAACCTCGATCGGCACCGGTTCGCCCAGCATCTGCAAAGGAAGAACCGCCTTGGCGGTGCCCCACAGGAATACCAGCGCCACACCAACCAATCCAAGAAGACTCGCCACGCACGAAAGGACCACACCAGCCACCCGACCCGCTGTTGCACGGCGGAACGGCAGCAAGCCCGGCATACCGCTCAGTGCGTGCAGCAAGGCGGCAACCAAAAACAGCTGGATGGGCAGGTGCGAGTACATGATCGAACGGTCAGTCCTCTCTCTTCCCATTTGGCCCGACGGACGGAAGCGCACGTTCAGCTCGAGCCAGCTCCTCCAGAAGAAGATCGCGCGGTAAGCGGTTTTTCAACGCCGCCCGGAAGGCCGTATTCTGGAGGACAAATCCAAGCCGCGACAGCAGATGCAGATGCATCCGTACTGTTGGACTGACCATTGTGAACAGGATGTCGACCGGCTTGCCGTCGACCGCCCCAAACTCGATCGGCGAATCCAGTAAGCAGAGCATGATGACCGGTTTCTCAAGGTGCATCACGATCGGGTTGCGGATATGGGGAATGGCAATGCCGTCGCCAATGCCGGTTGAGCCCAGCGCTTCGCGGGCTAGGAGTACTTGGTAAAGGAAATCGCGGTCCACCTCCTCCGGCAAGCGCATGGCATTGACCACGTTGCGCAAAACCGTTGCTTTATCAGCTCCGCCCATGTGGGAGAAAATGCCGCCGGTTTCCAAGGCTTCGCCTAGACTGGGAAGCACGGAGGTTCCCTCGTCGGGTTCCATGGCCGCTTCCGGTAAAACCGGAATTTGCTGGGAGGTGGCCCACTCGAGGATTTCCTCCCGGTTAAACCGGCTTTGCTCGTTGATGCGATGCACCGGGATTTTCCCCTGTCGTATCCATCCGTAGATGGTGCTTTCGTCCCTGTTCAACAACTTCGCAACATCCTTAACCGATAGTTTCATGGCCCTCCTAGTGGGGTTTCGGCGCCAGGAACCGATGCCCGTCGCCGAAACCGCGTCTTATATGTCCGCTGTTTCTTTTTTGCAATGGTTTTAGAAATATCTCAGATAGATGTACACGTGTGCAATGACCAGCGACACCAACATGAACGGGAAGCCGTATTTCGTGAAGGACATGAAGCTGATCGGGCAGTTGTTGCGGTTGCCGATCTGCGAAATTACCACGTTGGCGGATGCACCGACCAGTGTTCCGTTGCCGCCCAAGCAGGCACCGAGAGCCAGAGCCCACAAGAGCGGATTCTCGGCGCCCATCGAATAGCCTAAATCTGGACTGATTCCTTTCACCAGCGGGATCATGGCCATCACCAACGGAATATTATCGAGGATGGCCGAAGTGATGGCGGCAAACCAAAGTAGCGTCAAGGTGGTTTTCATTGGGTTGCCATCACAGATTTTCAGGATGACTTCGCCCATCGTTTCAAACACCCCATGTGCTTCCAGCGCGGAAATCATCATGAAGAGCCCCGAAAAGAAGAGGATCGTGTTCCATTCCACATGGACCAGCGCATGGTGGATGTCCTTCTTGCAAACCAACACCATCAGCATAGCCCCCGCGAGCGCAATGATGCCCGGTTCAATATGGAGGACTCGGCCCCCGAAGAACCCGGCTAGAATCAGCGCAAACACGACGAGCGATTTCTTCAGCACGACCGGTTCGAGGATCGCCTTTTCCGGACGCGATGTTTCGATCCGCTTTCGGGTGGCTTCCGTGGTTTGCATCGTTTTCCTGAACATCAGCGCCATGATTCCAAGCAACACGACCATCATAATCAAGACCGGGGGTGCAAGATTGGCCAGAAAGTTATTGAAGGAGAGGTCGGTCTGGGAGCCGATCAGAATGTTCGGCGGATCGCCGATCAGGGTCGAGGTTCCGCCAATGTTTGAAAAGACGGCTTCCATTATGAGGATTGGGGCGGCCGGCAATTCAAGTAACTGGCAGAGCAGGATCGTGATCGGCGCCATGAGGATGACCGTCGTAACGTTGTCCAAGAAGGCGGAGAGAACGGCCGTGAGGACCATGAAGAAGATCGCGATCAACAGGCCGTTGCCCCGCGCCAGCCGCGCCAGCTTGATGGCCAGCCACTCGAACACGCCCGTTTCGGTCATTGTGTTGACAACCACCATCATGCCGATCAGCAGAAACAGTACATTCAGGTCTACGGCGTGAAGCGCTTCTTCGTAAGAGACCAAATGAAGGCCGATCATCAGGCCTGCGCCGATGAGGGCAGCGATGGTTTTATCGAGCATTTCCGTGGCAATAAAGAAATAGACCACGAGAAATACAGCTATAGGTAAAATCATTTCGTACATGGAAAGAAAGCCTCTAAATTAGTAGTTAATCACGTTGTCGAGCACGGTGCTCTTGTCGATGGTGCCGATCCAGCGGCCTGTTTCGTCGGTCACGTACAGCATCGCGTAGTTTCGGATCGCGAGGTCGAATACGATCTCCATGATCGTGTAGTCGACGGAAACCGTGCGGTGCGTCGCCTCCATCATATCCCGCGCAAGGGTGTTGCGCTCATCGGCAAAATATTTTTCAAAGGGGTCAAACTCTGCGATGAACGACACGCTTTTCAGCTTGGAAAAGAATTCGGGCAGGCCGTAGCGGAAGAGCCGCTCCACCGTGATTTCCCCGAGAATCTGGTGCTCTGCGTTGATGACCGGAATCGCGAATAGGCGGTTGACGCTCATGATGTGCGTGCATTTGGAAACGGGTTCGTCTTCGAAGATGCTGAAGCGCGGGGGCCGCATGACATCCCTCGCTTCAAGCGGCTTGTCGATCCGGGGGTTGTGCTGTTTGACAATGTCGCGCAACGCGGTCTCGTCCTTGGCGGATAGGATGGTCTCGCGAACGGAACGGTCCTGGAGCATCCGCGAAAGCTGTGCCATCAGCTTGAGCGAGATCGACGCATTGGAGGCCGGCACGAGGAAGAGGCAGACGATACGTACTTCTGCGCCGTCGAACAGGATCGGCTTATCAAAAACTGCAAGGGCAATCAAGGCTTGGCTCAAATGCTCGAGCCGGGCGTGCGGAAACGCGATCTCCTCGCCCATCGCCGTGCTCCGTTGCTCTTCCCGGGCGATCAGCGCTTGGATGATCTCCTCGTGGGTAAGCCGGGGATTGACGTCGTAAAACTCCGACGTGCAAAGCGTTTTGACAATGGTTTCAAGGGCTTCGTCCCGGCTGGCCGGAACTTGGTGGACCTGCCACGACTCCACGCGGCGAGTATAGTTCATTACATTCATGGAGGGATCTCCGCTTTACAGGTTGGATACGGCCTTGGATTGAAGATAGTAGGCGAGAATGGTTTTAGCCTCGAGCGTACCAATCAGGCGTCCGTCGGCATCCACCACAGCGAGTTCGCGGCTATGGTGCTCGTTCATGAGTTCAATGACCGTTTTGAGGCGAGTGTCGGCCTGAACCGTGATGGCGGGAACGGCCAGCTCCTGACCCGTTTGTGCATTCAGTGCAAACGTAATGGCCGGAAGCATCGCTTCCGTATCTTCCTTATGGCGCGAAAGCTCCAATATTTTTTTTGCGATCCGCCGTGCCTGAACCGTTCCGACCAGAATGCCCTCTTCGTCTTCGAGGTACACCTTGTAGCGATCCGACGCGCAGAGCATGTCCGCCAGCTTTTCGAGCGGCGTATTGGCCGGAGCCCGCAGGCTCGCGGAATTGATGAGGTATGAAATATGTTTGACCGTTGTGGTTTCTAAGTTCGTCTTCATTGTTCTTCCTTTGTTTGATTCATCGACCGAAATAAATCCGTCAATCTGGCGCAGGGACGCACGCCCCCGGCTAGTTGCCCTGTGCTCGGTGCCGATCAAATCCTCAAGGCAAGCCTCCATCCCATCGAACAAATGGAACAGCGCAAATCAAAGGCCCTGTCCTTCCAAGACATAAAAACGGGAATTCCGTCAAACCTAAGCAGACTCAATCTCGGCTCTATGCACCCGGAATCCATCTGAGGACGAATCAACCCAAGCAGCAAAGGATCGAGGCCTTCTTCAAAATAGCTCTCCTTGGTCGATCGAGCCAACAACCCATAGCCGGAGGGGGAAAACGCCGATAATTCGATCGCGATCAAAAGGATCGAGAGCGTGACCAAGAGCAATATGGAGAATGGATGATTTCGTTTCATAGGGAGTTAAGCAACCAGAGTGGTCTGACGACGAACCAGTTCGGCGTTTACCTTGCGGCGGGCGAGTCGCTGATCAAGCACACCGATCAGCTTCCCGGTTTCAGCGCTTTCAACCACCGGAAGCGCTTCGACTTGTGTATTCTGCATTTCCTTCAAGGCCTCGGCTAAATTTGTTTTCGCCAGCAGGTGTTCGGTGAGCGGCTGCATCACATCGCCGACCACCAGCCAAAGCCAAGTGTCGTGATCCAGCAGAACCTCTTTGAGCATTTCAAAGGTAAGAACGCCGACAATCTTTTCATCGTTGGCGATAACCGGATAAACGAGCGTATCCTGTTCGGCAAAATGCTGAACGACCTCGGCCAGCGGAGTGCCCTCCTTCAGCGGAACGATGCGGGTATCAACCACGTCCAATACGTTGAATTCGGCCATGACATCCTCTTCGGTGACGTTACGGCCGATTTCGCCCGCCTTCTTGATGGCCAGCTTGGCAAAGGCGGGACCAATCAGTTGGACGCACAGCGTGGTGGCCGTGACCGTGAAGACAATCACATCCGCCAAGTTCATCCCTTCAACCACCATGATGTCCGGCAGTTTGTGGCTGGCCACGATAGAGAGGCCGACGGCCACGCCGCCTTGGGCAAACAACGCCATCCCCATGTAGTTCTGGACTGATTTTTCCGCCTTGGAAACGCGTCCGCCCCAGTAGGAGCCGATCCATTTTCCAATACTGCGCATCAATACGTAGGTCGCGACCAGCCCCCAGATCCACAGCGGCATGGTTTTAAGCGAAAGGCGCGCGCCGACCAGCACGAAGAAAATAATGTAAATGGGCGTCGAAAAGGAGCGGATCACCTCGAACAGCTGTTTGCTTCGGCGCGGCGCGTGGTTAATCAGCACGATGCCCATCGCCATGGTCGCTAGGATCACGTCCATGTTAAACGCCACCGCCAACCCAATGCACAGGAGAATAATCCCAATGGAAATGCCCAGCCGTTTCTCGGTTTGCGGCATATAGTGCATCATGGCGTTGAGGACAAAGCCCGCCGCAACGCCAAGCACGAGCGCGCCGCCCAATTCAAAAAGGGTATGCAGCAGTGTGCTCGCAATCGACTCCCCTCCGGCATGGACGAGGATCGAGGCCACGCTGGTGCCCAAGCCATAGAGCGTCATCGCCAATGCATCATCGAGCGCCACGATTGCAATGATGGCGGTCGTCAAAACCCCGGCGGAACGGTATTCCCACAACACGTCGATGGTCGACGCCGGATCAGTGGCCGAGGCAATCGCCCCAAACACGACGCCGGCGGCAATCGCTATCATCCAGTCATGAACCACCAGATAGAGGATGCCCGTGGATGCCAGTCCAACCAATAGAAAGGCGGCCAGCCCTTCCCCCATCAGAATCGCCGTGAACTGTTTGCCATATTTTTTGAAGATGCTTCCGCTCAGCTCTCCGCCCACCAGAAACCCGATCAGGCCCAACGCAAAATTATTAAATGGAGTAAGGTCCGCAATGTCGGTCGGATGAAGCAGTCCAAACCCGGTATCGCCGATCAGTACGCCCACTACAATATAACCGACTACCTGCGGAATATTGAGACGCTGAACGAGCCATCCGCCGACGACACCGCCGGCTACACAGATCCCGAGTACTGCCAATACGCCATCCATGAATTTACTCCTCAGTAATGAGTTGAGAGTAAATGTAGAGGGGATCATCTGAAGCAATGATCCGTTTGCGGATCTCCTCATCTTTCAGTCGGCCACTTACCGCCGAAAGAGTTCGAATATATTGTGTATGTTGATCCGACCGTGCCGCCAGCATACAGACAATGTGCACCGGCTGCCCGTCCAGCGAAGCATAGCCGCTTATCGGCCGTTTACATACGGCCACGGCCATCACCAGATCCGAAATGGAGTCAATACGCACATGCGGAACACCCACGCCGAAACCGATCCCGGTGCTCATGAGCTCCTCGCGCGCAAAAATACCGTTCAGCAACTCATCGCGGTTCTTCACCACCGGCGATGTCGCCAGTAAATCGACCAACATGGTTAAGAGGCTTTTTTTGTCGGTCTCTTCCAAAATCACCACGCGGTCCGTTGTCAGCAGCGTGCTGCCGCCTTTTTTCACCACCGGAATGGTTCGGGCCGTTTTGCTCGAAAGCCGGGAGTTCACCCAGTTTTCAACATCTTCACGCTTGAAGCGCCAAGTGGTTCCCAATTTGCCACCGGGAAGGTCACCTTTTTGTGCCCATTCATACACTGTTCTCTCAGAAACGCGCAGGTATGCGGCAATTTCCTCGATTGTCATAATTTCGTGCATATCTTCACCTCTCGTGTTGATTTGCGGAAAACTACAACAAACCGCAACGGATGCAAGAGATTTGTGGAAAAATATCTGATTTCTATCGGGAAGATTTCCCGCGCTCAACCGACAGAAGATACAGATGACAGACGCTAGAGGGCTATCGGGGGGAAAATGAAAAAGCTGAATATTATACGGATTTTAGTGATTCAGGAGCGTTGTCTGCTGCGGGAAGCACTGATCGGACAATTGAAAAATGAATACGGGATTGACGTTTGTGCTGTGGCGGATGACGTTGATAGAGCCTCTGAACAGATTGAGCAGCAGTATCCTCATGTTCTGCTGGTCAACATGGGGCTGAAATGCGACATAAGTCCAATATCCATTGCAAAACTAAAGAAGATGCACGGCCTCTCGATTGTGGCCCTTTCCTGTGATAAGGAGTTTGAAGATGTATGCATCGGGCAATCGTTACAGGCCGGCGCGGCCGGATACGTCTCAATGGAAGATTCATTGGAAGAGCTGATCTGCGCCATCCGGTTTGCGGCGCAAGGGAAGTCGTATTGGAGCGAGCGGACGGAACATAAACTGACCAGCCATGCGTTCGGCGATTATGATTTTCAAGCTCTTTCGATGCAGGAGTATCAGGTTTTTTTGCTGACCGGATGCGGTTATGTGACTAGGCGCATTGCAGAAAAAATGGGGCTGAGCATAAAAACGGTTGAAACCTACCGGGAACGGATAAGGAAAAAGTTGGGGATTGTTTCTACGGCCGATTATCTATACACCGCGACCACTTATGTGCGGACCGTTTCTCTGCGGAATCTGGAACGGCGCGGATTATCAGAAGCGCATTTTCAGCCACAGGTTGGTCGTCGAATGCAGTTCCCCGGCCGAGTTCCATTCCGGAAATAATATGGAGAATTCTTCCCCTAATATGCCGACGCGGGCGATGCCGAGAGAAAGGTTCTGTTCCGAGACCGTGCCTTCATTGATGCGGGTCACGATTTCAAATGAATAGCCGATCTGGGCTCCGTGGAATGCGCCCCAGTTTGCCATGATCATGCCCTCCGGCGTACAGACTGCTTTGAACTCCAGCGGATAGGCGCTGTTTATGGTTCCCATGATTTTCCGCGCCAATTGATCACAGGCGGTGTCCAATTCATCATAGTCTGCAAATTGAATTGAGCTGAAGCCGACAACACGGCCCGTCTTGGTATCGACCATTCTCAGCAGGATTTCTTTGTTTGATTCCAGAAAAACGAACTCCGCGAAAATGATCAGGCTGGCTGGAAGCAGTTTTCCGTTTTCTGTGGCAATCGGGGAGTCCGCCAGTGAGGAGCGGTCAACCCTTCTCTCCTGAAGTATTTCGGCGAACGATTGCCGCTCTACAATGATGCAGCCGCCAATTTTTTCGAGACTCTCATAGAGTTTTGCGCGGACTAGAGCACACTCTGCAGGATATGCTCGATTCTTGGGACCGATGCAGGCAACGACTCGGGGGCGGACAAATGATCCGGCAGGAGCATACGTTGCATAGGGTTCATCTTTTTCAGCCAATTCTTTCGCCGGTTCGTGGCGCTCGTTTTCGGGTATCGGTTTTACCATTTCAGGATCCAACTCTGTTTGAGACAAAGCGACTCCGGTTTGCACAAAGACAAATTCCCCGCCGGCATCGGCTGGAGAGTTGAGACGCCCCATGCGCACAAGCTGGCTGGTGAGTTCACTCACTGTAACGCGGATTGCCGTGGCGAGATCGGACGCTGAAAAAACCGCTTTATCGGTGTATTGCAGGTAGTTGATTATTTGTTGTGCAAAGACGCTATGGCGGATGCCGTTGTCGAGTACGGGTTCCAGATCTCCGCTGGTAATCAGGTAGCGGGAGGGGAGGGCCATCGCGCGGTTGTACCAGCAGTCGGATTCTTTGTGGTGCGTTTCTTCCCCTCGAAAGAGGGAGCCGCTATAACAGGTGTCGGCTATCAGGAGGACGTGTTTTGCCTTCAGCGCATCGATAATCCGGGCGATGGTGCAGTTCCAGAGCCACTCGTCTTTCGCCAGTTGGTTCATGTTTTCTCTTTGGGCTCCGTAAGGAATCCAGTAGCCCTCGTTCATCTGTTTGTCGTAGTAGCCGTGTCCAGCAAAATAAATGAGCAGTGCATCCTGCTCCGTCAGTGCCATAAGCTGATCGAGTTTTCTGAAAATGTTTCCTCGAGTGGCCTGCTTGCCGATCAGTTCATCAACGCTGAATCCGTAGCGGGTGCGAAGAATCTTTGCGATGGCCCGGGCGTCAGATTCGGCGGTATTGAGGTTGGACCATCCGGTTCCGGAATACGCACTGATTCCGATCACGAGGGCATGATAGTTCAGGGGAGCAGATGAATGATCGACCGCTGGCGCTACCGAGATGGGTTCCTCCTGGCGGTCGCAGGCGCTCAACAAAATGATGCCCAAAAGAAGGGGAAACACGGCGCTGCGCAGGGCCGCTGAATAGAAAAAGACCTGTAGGAAGATCATGGGGTGTTTTGTTTTATAAGATCATCAACGATGCGTTCAGCCAGTTCAGCAAGACCAACAGAAAGGCGCTCTTTCCCCGAAATAGACTCTTCCCATACCCATTCTGATTCGGGATTCCGCTTCGGATGTCCGTAAACCGCCGCGACAAGATAGCCGTCTTTAAGCTCCTGAAGAGAAATTTGAAGCGTCCACTTTTCGGAGAGGGTCGGAGAGTCCACCAGTCGTTTTTCAACCGCTTCACGCAGTTCGCGGCTCGCCTGTTTCAGCTCATCCCGGCTGTAAATGGGTTGGATACCGGATTCTCCTCGAAGCTGCGGGGCTGAACCATAGACGGTACGCTCCCAGTTAATGGGTCCGCGATGCAGCGGAAGCGTCAGCCCCAGAACCAATGCAGCGGCGGCAGCCACCGGAATTAATAGTCGAATAACACGGTTCCGGCGACCTGCCTTTTCCTGATATTCCGGATGCTCGGACTCCCATTCCGCCAGGAGTTCTTTCTCCAACAGGTGATCCCCCCAATCTTCAAGATCATGATGTACCGCTCTACAGGCATCGATCTCCTGCTTGAGGGAGGGATCTTGCTCTGCGGCCTGCTCAAACGGTGCCCGCTTTTCCGAAGGCAGCTCGTTGTGCAGATATGCCCAGATTTGATCGTGAAAACCATCCATTACGGGTTCCCTTCAAACAAAGGATCTTTCTGGAGCTCCCTTCTCAGTTTATCCAGACATTTTGATATGCGGCTTCCAACCGTGTTGGTGGAAATACCCAACGCATCGGAAATCTGTTTATAGCTAAGGTGTTTCGTGTAAAACAGATGGATGATTTTTTGACAAGTTTCGTGAAGTTTTTCCAGCGTTTTGTTTAGGAGCTGAATCCGCTCGCGCTGCACGGTTTCGGTATAAGGATCAGAGGCGTTGAGACCAACAAATTCAACCTCATAATACTCCCCCTTCCCCGTTTGTAGGGGGAAAGAGGTCATAACAGAGTTCCAACGGCTTTGCCGCCGAACCTCATTGATACAATGATGTATGGCAATGCGCTTAATAAATTTCGACAGAGAGCTCTTATGCCGAAAGCTTTTCAGGGATTTGTAGAGATGCATATGAATATTCTGACTGACATCTTTCTGTTCATCATTAGAAAAATGCCACTTTGACCAACGCACAATCGATTGAATGAGGGGGTCATATTGGGTGAAGAGCTGTTCCCAACCGCCGCTCTTCTCTTTTCGTATGGCCCGAAGCAACGCCTGATCATCATCTTGACTGTTTGTTTTCATACAGTGCACGATCTTACGGTTATAAGCCGCCGAAAGGTACTCTCAGGTATAAAATGCTATGCTTGGGCAATCAGGTCAAGCATGACATTAAAAAAGTTAAAAATATTGGCTATGCGGCAGTAAAGGAGAGCAAATATGTAACCCTGATGGGTGTTTGGAAAACAAGGCAACGAAGAGAACGAAGGTGTATGAGGGAAGCCTGCGTGCGAGTAACTGAAAGCTTCGTTACCTTTGTTGTCT
>CAYOBH010000035.1:8875-19838 GCA_964402125.1 uncultured Verrucomicrobiota bacterium | reverse complement strand
TTGTTTCGGGTTTAGGAATTTGGGCTTAGGATTTTCGCAATCAGTAAGATTGCGGCCAGTAGATGGGGTTATTGGTTGATGCTTGCGCGAACCTTCTCTACTGCGGAAACAGGTATGCCCAGCCAATCCGCCGCCTCATGGATTTCACGAAAAACGCGGAAGTTATTTTCATCAACATCAGTATAGACTTCAAACATTCGGGCCAGGCCAAATGAAATATCTCGCGCTACCAAGATCGCAACGCGTGAGCCTGATGACGAATCTCCCCGCCATTGCTTTGCTTGTTCTGCCAATCTATGCAGCATTGCAGTGGTGCGCAATTCGCTTTTAGCCTCTCTCAAGTCAACAAAATAGCTAAGCTCCGGGGTTACTAAGGGGTCTCTTCTTAATTTTTCGCTTTCGGCAAGTGCTTCCTCATCATCCACATTACCCAAATGAATGACGAAGACGACCTTAAGGTCAGTATCAACTGTGTAGTAAGCCGGCATCTCCATCCCCCTTCACATCTGTGCACAACGATTAAGATTTTATCCGTCCAGCTTCAGCCCCCTAAAACTTCAATGGCTGGACAACTATGAGGCGCCCCCGTGCCATCTTTATCAAATTGAACCTCTCAAATTGCGGCGGAGATTGTACGAATCTCCAAATAGTTTAGCCATTCTTTTCTTCGGGTTTCTTTTTAAAGCAATGGTGGCGGGTGGGGAACCAGACTGGATCACGCGAAGGCGCAAGGGGCGCAAAGACATCTTGGAGTGCGGTAGCTTGATACCGCTTTGAAATGGAGTACGTTGCGGGGAGCACCTGCCTTGAGCCGATTTTAAAAGCTCCGTCGAGCCGGAGCACTCCATATGGGTCTGCACCACGAAGCGTCGAAGGGCACGAAGCTTGGTGGCGGGTGGGAAACCAGACTGGATCACGCGAAGGCGCAAGGGGCGCAAAGATATCTTGGAGTGCGGTAGCTTGATACCGCTTTGAAATGGAGCGCATTGCGGAGAGCACCTGCCTTTCGCCGATTTTTAAAAGCTCCGTCGAGCCGGAGCGTTGGCGCCCCGGCAAACCGATTCCTCGCAGAGAACCGATTTATGACCCCCACGAAATCAATTATTATCGTTTTACGATAAATAATGATTGCTATCACTCCTTCATTTAACTATTCCTTATCGCATGCCACCGAAAGGATTTTGTTTCCCGACGGAAACCTGGCGCTAAAGGAGGTTAAATGGATAATGCCGAAAACATAAAGGTTGTCAGCCATCGATTAAAGCTGGTGTGCACATGCTTGATCATTGTTCTCCCCGTGCTCTACGCGGCGTTCTGGATCTTTTTCAATCGAGTCATTGCCGCCATGCCCATTCCGCTGCCCGCCCCCGTCAACGGTCCGCTACCGGCGCTTTCGCGTTTGATGGCGTTTGTTGTCAGCATGCTGCCGCTCTCGGCGATCCTGCTTGGGCTCGCCAACCTGATGCGGCTGTTTTCGCTCTATGAGCGCGGCTTCATCTTTACGGAAAGGAACGTCGCCTGCTACCGCAGATTGGGTCGGGTCCTTCTGCTCTGGGTTGCACTCGGGTTCACGAGCCGGGTTCTTATGAGCATCGCCCTGACGTTCCATAATCCGCCCGGCGAGCGAC
The DNA here is from genome assembly GCA_964402125.1 of uncultured Verrucomicrobiota bacterium. Classification (GTDB taxonomy): domain Bacteria; phylum Verrucomicrobiota; class Kiritimatiellia; order Kiritimatiellales; family Pontiellaceae; genus Pontiella. The sequence continues at coordinate 18,210 of CAYOBH010000035.1, read as the reverse complement.
TGCTGGCGGTCAGCCTGCAATCGAGCGACTTCGTCGGCCTGTTTGTTGGGTTCACCATCCTGACCATTGCCTGGGTCATGGACGAGGCGCGCAAGCTTAAAGACGACCTTGAACTGATCCTATAGGAGGAGCCATGCCCATTGTAATCAATCTCGATGTTATGCTGGCAAAGCGCAAGGTGCGCTCCAAGCAGTTGGCGGAACACGTAGGCATCACCGAACAAAACCTCTCCCTGATCAAGACGGGAAAGGTGAAAGGGCTGCGCCTTTCGACCTTGGAGGCGATCTGCGAATTCCTCGACTGCCAGCCCGGCGACATTCTTGAATACCGAAAAGAAAATGAATAAACGAAAGGAAAAGAACTATATGGAAGCGATTGTGAAGCACATTGTACTGGCGGGAACCGTCATGCTTGCGGCGGGATGCTCCTCGACCAAGCCCACCCATGAACGCGGATGGGTCGGCGGAGAATACCGGGACGCGAGCAGCTCAGTGTGGAAGTGGACGGGGAACAACTATTTCCACTCAAACCAAGGCGTCATCCCTGCCCTGCCGCCGGAAATCAAGCAAGGGCAATTAAGCGCCCTGTTCGTCCACCGGGTCTTCGACGACACGCCGCTGGGCCAAGCGGGCATTGAGTCGGGCGATCTGATCTGGGCCATTGATGGAAATACCGTGGAAGACCTGGACAATTTCCGGGAACGCATCGATGCCGCCACGCCCGGCAAAACGCTGCTGTTTTCGGTCTACCGCGAAGGCAAAACACTGGAACTGCCCGTGGTGGTCGGAAGGGAAACCTACCAGAAATGGAACTCCATCTCGCTCGGCCTCCAGCTAGGAACCTCGCTGGATTTGATCCCCAACCCCGACTTCGATCTCTTCAAGCTGGTTCAATTCCAGAAAAACCCGACACGCCTAGAGCTGGAATCGCCGGAATACCAGTTCTTTGCTGGAGTTGTGTTGGAAGACCGCAGCCAGTCCGAACTCGGTTTATCAAGCGCGGCCGATTCAGAAGGCTGGAAGGCTTGGCTCGGCATCTTTGGCGTATCCGGGAACAAGGTGATCCTAGAGCAGGAAACCATTCAGTAGAGTTTCTTCGTTCCACAGAACGCGGAAACGCGGCGCCGTTGCCCCCTACCCGACCGTGCTCACTCGGAAAAGGGACAGATCAATAACGGTCTCAACGGCAGCCGCCATAACATCATCTGGATCTGCAATCAAATCGGCGGAATAGAAGAATCCGTTTGGCCCCGAACTGGACACCGGGATGGATCTGTACGAAAGCTTTCATACCGCGTTGGCCCTGTTTCAGGGGGAATAAGCCCGCATCGCGCCCCAAGTGATACCGCGCCGTCGGCCCCTCAAGGCCGAAAAAAACATATTTCCTTCCGAAATTATGCTTCGCGGTGTTTGACCAGAACCTCAAATTGGTGTCCCTTTTCTGGAAGCACTCCTCCAAGTTAACCACTTAAATTCAAGAAATCGCACCAAAGCCACCGCGCAACGGGTACGCGTGTGAATTCCTTCTCTGATTACTTTTCCAGAATTCCCGCACTGATCCCTTTGACACTATTTCTGTACAAATTCACTTATCTGACCATATTCAATAATTGCTTACATTCCTCTGAAATTGATGTTGGACAGGTTTCTTCAAAATCCGAAATTCGTCGTTTGACTATATTTCTATTGGATATTGGTATTTTTTCTTCACTAATCACATAGAAATTCAACACATTGCACACGGCAGTAGTCTGCCCCTTCCACATTGTCTTATTAAAACTGTTGGTATCCACGATTCCGTTTACGATGGCGCGTTCATCATCAGAGAGTGCGGTGTATGCATTTCGCCATTTATCAGTATATCCGCAAATTTCAGCATCCCAACGCTTGATTATAAAAGCTTCGGGCATCCGAATCAGATCCTCGAACTCAGACTCATCCCGTCCAAACGCCTTGAAAAAGAATGTCCGGGTCCGTCCTATCTTGCCAAGCGTAGAATTGAGCACTGATTGAACCGTGCGGATTGACTTTCGCGTCCAATGCTTGCCAATGTAATCACGATTGTGGAACCATTCCTCTTCCATGATTGGATGATATTTCATGGGAAACGAATAAATATTAACGCCTAGTGCCATACAAAGATCGATATTGAGCAATAGACGGCGGTAGAGATCAACGGGCCTATCGCAAAAATTATAAAGCAGGTAGTTGCTCATGTGCGAAATGCCGTTATCGTTCGCGAGGTTGACAGCGCGGACATAATGCTTGCGATCCCCCCAACTATCGAAAGCGATACGCAATGGGCGAATGGCAACAGTGGCGAGTTTCGCCATATTTTGGGGAGTTGCCAACCGAGCGTCCATTCCTTGGTTAAAATCTACATATCGCCGAACCGGTTTCTTTGATCGCGCATTTTCATAATCGTCTTTAATTTCTTCATATACAGATTGGATGCCATGCTTGGTTGCAGTGAAGTCATGCAGCACACCGTGGTCCAGCAAAAGTCCATAGACCCGATCATGTCGTTCTCCATCAAGTTTTTCGACAAATGTGTTGATCAGGCGGACCGCTAAGCGAATGTAAGCGCGGTCGTTCCAGCCGCTACTAAGAAGGTTCACAGCTGCATCAAGGTTATTGGGTGGAATGAATGTCGCACCTTTTTTGAAGCCCGAATTGCAGATTTCATCAATGATTTTTTCGAAGTTCCCCGACGCAAAGGCATTGTTGTCCAGCAGGAGCAAATGCCGCTGTTCGCCGAAGCGTTCGATTGTTTTCTTTACCCTTATTTCCAGCGGAATATAACTGAGGTACTCCGGTTCGAGTTTTGGGACAGCGCAGAATGCGCACTTATTCACACAACCGCGCGTTGCATAGGAGTAATAGGCATCTGTTGCGGGGTATCTGTAATCAATCTCCTCGAGAATGGAATAGTCCAGTGGGAGTTCGTCAATCAGCGTCTTTCCAAAAGGTTTTGGAAGCGGATTGTCGCCGGGTAACTTGGAGACATTCATGCATCCGACGTGAGGTTTAATGCCTGTTCTCGCTTCTACCTTGTCTGGTATGACTGAAGCGAGTATCCCGCCAACCAACACCTGTTTGGTGTCTTTGCACACTTTCTTGGCAAACTCAATTGTCTCTATCGTCAAATCCCAGTGAAAGGTGAATAGAGTGGTCACGCAAACACGATCCCATCGTGGTCTTTTATAGTAGTCCCCTATTCGGAACTGCTTGCGAAAACTTTCCAGCCACGGGCGGGCTAGTGGTTGGTTTTTCAACGCCCGTTCCAAGGCCGAATCAGAGTCAATCTTTCCCTTCTTGATGAACATCCTTATCGCAGGTGTCAGACCACGCCAATTCACGCATTGTGTGGATGGACATTCCTGTTCGAGTTCCTCGAACTTTGCGATGGCATCACAGGTAAGTTCAGAGAGAATGAAGTCCGGAAAGGTGCCTTTGTAAAAGACTACATCATCCCCTTGAAGCCGATGATACATCGCAAGCTTCATCAACCCAATCGGCGGATACTTATTGCGGTAATTTGGTTCTAGCAACAAGACACGTCGGCGGTTCATTTGCGGGTGAACCTTTTGATGATGGCATCGCGGACCCGCGCTGCTTGTTCTTCTGGCAACATTTTATTCAGTACGACAAAAACCTCATCCAGTACTTCCTTGACGTCTTTCTTCATGCCATCTTGTGCGTAACCATTCTGGGGATAGTTTTCAGGTTTATATATCCGCACCTTGCTTCCCATTTCATCCTGATAGGACTTCAAGACTCTAGCGACCGGCAGGGCGGCAACATCTTCACCAAGCGTCTTAGCGGGAGGTATTGATTTAACTTTCGATTCGATTCTCTCAATCGCTCGCTCGGCTTTTTTTGCCTTTGCTACAGCCGCCTCCACCCTTTGACTCTCATTGTCTCGACAAGTTTTATCGTAAAATTCACCCAGCCTATCCTTCTTCTCAAATTCGCGCAGTAGTGCGCTCGCTTCGAAGGCAGCAATATAAGCGGACCGAATTGAACTCGCATTACGGTAGAGCTCATGCAGATGAAGAAACTCTTTTTGAAGTGCTGCCTCGAACCGCCTACATGCCTCGTCTTGATTGAAGTAGTCGCGGCGGGAGTTTGGAATAAGATCGTCATCCAAAGTGTGGATTTCGCCCATGAAATAGTTATTCCCTCGATCCTCGCGCCAGAGCGTATCCCCTCGCTTTGGATGGTTCGATAAACAATCAGCCTCACCAATCTGGATGTTGGCTTTACGCAATCGGATGTTCCGTTGCCAGCATTTCTTCGGCAACACGCCATCAAATTTACTGACACAGAACCAGTACCAACCTAAAGCCCGTCCATCTACTAGTACGGTTTTGCACTCAACATCTAATATTTCAAGGAGCTTTCCATCGCCGATGGCAAGAGGTGTTTCGTAGCCTTTTCTAACCTCGTCGCCGTTGAGATTGAGCTGATATTCATGCATTGCAGGCAATTGTTCATCTGAAATGAACTGTTCAATCTTCTGGATGAAAGGGAATTTCGCGTAGTCGAACGGCACAGGCGCAACCATTGAAAGATATTTACGCACCTCGCCCTCATCAAGCAGTTCATCGCTACTTTTGTTTACATTGACCAGCGACACCTTGAAGAAGTGCTCGTCAGCCTTACAATCCTCTTCCCATATGTGAGTGATGCGCACTATGAGTTCACCTGCATCAATCGTTTCGTTTTTATCAGACAGAATTTCATGTAGGTTACGCGCATTCCACTCCAGAATACTTCTTACCGTCTCGCCTTTTGCTGAGGTTTCAAATCGTACTTTCTGACAGTATCCGAGCCCCCCAAGTCGCCCGATGCCGCGAAAGCCCTTGTTCGTTCTGCGATCTTTTTTTGAATCCCCAATATTCGCGAGCATAGACTTAACGGCAGCATGCGGAATACCTGTTCCGTTGTCCTCGAATGTAATCAGACGTTGCACTGGATCTACGATGATTTCAATCTGCCCTTCTTCCTCTCGCAGTATACTTTCACGTACAGCAGCATCAATCGAGTCTGCCGCATTTTGTACATACTCACGAAACAGGAAAAGCGGATTGTCATACATCCCCTCAGAAAGCGTTTCGATGACGTGTTTCCCAAATATTGGTTTATGGTCTAGCATGATCAGTTGTCCCCCTTGTCCTGTTTGTACAGGGGCATAGGAAATCGAATTTTTAAGAGCGAATGAAAAACAGGATTCTGGATGATGTAATGCCCCTGCTTAAGACGTGTCATCATATTTTTGTAGGTTGCGGGGACAAATGAATAGGTTCTGTCTGCAACTTCAATTGAGTTCGTCCTTCCATAAGCGTGAGTGGAGCAATTGCCGGTCACTCGCTTGTGTATCGCGCTCTTAAACTGCTCCGCCGAAAACAACACAATGCCCAGCGATCGGCCGCGCTCCGCAATATCAAGCAAGAGCCGCAGAATAGGCGAAGACTTCGGTGCCTCACTCGACGCGTATTTATTCAGTTCGTCCACAAAAATAATAATCCGGTCAGGAATATTCTCGCGCTGCCCAGGAGCCATCTCCTCATCAAACTCACCGAGTTTGAGTTTGGTTACGGCTTGCATTACCGATCCAAAGACGAAAGCTTGCATGTTTTCGTCTTGCTTGGCGATGTCTACAACGAACACGTCATTAGCCTTGAGATTCTTGATTTCGTTCTCTAGTCGGACCTCTCCCTTTGCCGCTTCAACGGTATCGTTGAACATCTTATCTGTCTCTATGGACTTGCGCACGATACGCTTGAATTTTCGCCAACTCATCACCGAGATTTCCTTGTTTCCACTGCCCCCTTTTTCTCCCATCCCTTGAACTTCACGCAACATGCCCTCCCATGAATCTACATTATTGAAGGGCGGCTGTTTGGAGATAATGTAGTTGATAATAGACTCAATAGTCTGGTTTGGGTCCTCAATATTTGAAAATAGAAGATCAAGGCTTTCGTTGTCCTCATTAAATGTGAACTTAAACTTCTTGGCTTGTTTTGATTTCAGTTGTCGATCAAGAGTCTCCTCCCTGACATAGCTTTTCGCTGTCCCGTGCTCTCCGTAAGGATAGAAATATTTGACATTGCGAAATGGGATTTCGGCTAATTCCATGCTTTCATACATGGCACGATCTGACTCGTTTAACTGGGTATTCGGTTCGTCGATGGAAAGAAGATCGCGTCCTTTGACGTTCATGAAGATGTAGGCCACACTCTTCTTGGTCTCCTCTGCCATCGTCTTTTGCTGTAAGGCGTTCAAGAGAAACATTGCATAAGAGGTTTTAGTGGCTAGGCCAGAAATACCAGATATATTGAGATGCGCACCCTCGGGACCAATCAGGAAATCCGAATTCACATATACGGGTAAATCTATTTTGTCATGCTCGAGTCCACCGTACATTTCCAGATAGCCGCAGACAACAGGATTCTTGATTTCGTCTAGCCCCAAAGCTGTTTGGATGTCCTCTTTTAAGCCGAGGGCAACTTTCGCGCCGTTATGTACAGGAACGTAAATGTTCTTGGTATTGCAAACTACTCGCGCTGAAATATAGTTCATTCCGACGCGATCGGTGAGTGATGGCGCATTGAGTTCCCCAAAGTCATTGGAAATGAAGTTGGCGAGGAAACTGTCGGAGTCTGTAATGTGTGAAATCTCCTCAACCACGCCATAAGTCTTGCTACCATGCAGATGCTCGACGACCACGACATCAAACGGATTAAGAAGAGTGTCTTTGTCTGTCCAGAAACAGAAATTGTCGATAGTCGTTGGACACTTCTCCAACGCTGCAACTTTGCCGATCACTTTGCCGCTCATGATACCTCCACAAGATTCCGTTTCTAAGGACTTTAGATCAGAACATATTGATGAAATGAATATTGCCTCGATATTTGCTTTTGATGAATGTTTCCGTCAGATAAACAGGGTAAAGGTGATTCGCCCAGCGGTCGTCCTTGCCATAGCACACAGGATTACGTTCGTTGACAAGCCACGCGCTAATGTTGTCCACCTCCGAACTTTCTAGCCCATACTCTACCTCGTGATCAGTCACCAATATCTTTTCAACCTTTACAATACCATCGAATGGCCCCCTGCTTCGGCGTGGCTCGCGCAGCCGGACATACCACACGGCGAACTTCCCCTCCACTCGGTCTGTAGAATACAAGGACGCTGGGGTGCGTTCATACGGTTTGAGTTTCGCGATCATTCCTGCCGCACTCCGGTTGTTCTTGAGCTTCGCTAATTCAGGGTTAAATGACTTTGACACGCCTACCACGCGTTTATAATTGCTCCGTATGCGACTGAATGCAAAGCGATCATCCTTGTCTGAAATCCGGCTATACTCCAAGGACCCGTCCTTAATGAGCCATGAGCGGTCGTTTATGAGGCTTCTTTGAACAAGAGACTCCACCATCGCCTTTTCTTGTTCGATCATATACTCTTGGATACGTGCTATGCCCTTATCCTCAAAGTTCTCGTTTTTATGTGTTGGGTACAGCAGTAGAGAGTGTAAATGAATGCGTTCTTGGGCAGCATTTAATTTCTCGGCGAGGTTAGACAAAAATGCACGGTGCTGCTTAGCATTTTTCCCTTCGGTGTCGAGCTTGTCCGGGAACGCTATAACCGTATGAAGAGACAAGTCACAAGCTGAGATGCGTCGGTTCTCACGCATACAGACACCCACGCCGACTTGTCCGGCTATAATGGGGAATACCTGAGTTCCAATCGGGATGTCAGCGATCTTATAGGTGCGTCGGGAACCATCGAGAAAATAACGAAAAGCGGGTTCGCGTTCCTGCCAACTGTTTGCGATTGCGGACACATCGCGTGCGTTACCATGCCGGATGGTCTCGCCCTGCGCGGACATGAACTCCCGTTGGAGGTCATCGTACTCAACGACAGAGGCACGCTCGCTATCGAGACAGCGGCGGAAAGTATCAAAACATTTCCATCCCGTCTCTTTTTCCAGCGCGTTAATCACATTGCCCATTTATTGCCTCTCTAACCCATCTACGCTCCTATGCATATCCATCCGATCACTGGAGGGATAAACGTTCAGGAGCCAGTGGTGTTTAAATATTTCCACCACAGATCTGTCGGCAAAGTGCTCAAGCAACAGCGTTTGGTTTTGTTTCATAGTCATTCGCACATTTGAATAGGGAATTGGTTCCATAATTTCAAGTCGGAAGCCTTACAATCATTCTGTCGAAATATCTCTGTCCGAATCGCCACTTTCGCGCAATTTTGGGTGTTTCGTGATCACTCTACCCAGGTTCTCTGTTTTCACGCGACGAGGACGATGCGTCTACGACAATACAAATTTTGACCCCTGTCACCCCGACCGGAAAGAACCAGAGGTTTGATCGCCCAAAACCCCAGTGCCGGCAGATGGAATAGTGCTAAACAGTTAGTGACTGAAGGTCGATCGTCCCCAATCTTGCTGATTTCAGGAGGCCATCGCTTTTTCGATTACTTTCCGAATGGAGGCCATCTCAAACGGTTTCGCAATGGACCCTGAAAATCCGTGTTCCGCATAGTTGCACAGGATTGAGTTGATGGAGTTGCCGGAGGTTGCGATCACGCGTATGTTGGGGTTTTGATTCCGCAGAGGGACAATCGCTTCCAGACCGCCCATACCGCAGGGAACGGTCAAATCCATAATGAAAAGATCAATGGTTTCCCCGGAATCAAGATATTGCTGATGAATGGAGATCGCTTCTTCTCCGTTGGTGGACAAAATCACGTCGTAACCAAAGCGGATGAGCATGTGGCGAAGAACCGTACGGACAATCTCCTCATCGTCCATGACAAGAATTTTCAGCGGACGCGGCTCGGTGGTGGATTTGGTTTCTGAGGTCATGATTCCGTCCTTGTTTTATACTACTATCCGCCGATTTTTTTTGTTTTCTGTGCACGTTTTTCTCAACAGAAGAACACCGAGTCACAGAGATTTTTTGACCGCAAAGGAGCATAAGGATCGCCCGAATAGATAATTTGCCAAAGGCAAATAACGAGCAAAGCGAAGTGGTTCAAGAAATAGCCTTGTGAATTCCATTTTTGAGTTCTATGCGTTCTTTCGCGGTTAATCAATATGAGTTGCGGCCTTGCCGCGCTGCGTTCTTTGCAGCACATCTACTTCCTTCGCTCCCCTATCTATCAGATAATCCAATTTTGGCAATGCCTGAACCGTGTGATTTCAGATGGCGACATAAAGTCACATTTTTTCTGAGCAAAAACAGGCTTGTACAAGATGGGACTTAATGGCACAGTCGCAGGCATGAAACCGGGTTTTTTTGATAAGTTGGTGGA
>CAYOBH010000035.1:0-8775 GCA_964402125.1 uncultured Verrucomicrobiota bacterium | reverse complement strand
GACTTAATGGCACAGTCGCAGGCATGAAACCGGGTTTTTTTGATAAGTTGGTGGATCGGCTCGATCATTTGGATAAAGGGAGCCTTCAAGGTTATTTTCTTCGGCTGGCGAAAGAAAAGGGGCTGATGGAGACCATTTTTCAGGCGCTGGAGGAGGGAATCATTCTCCTCGACCCGCAGGCACAAATCAGTTACGCCAACCGAGCGGCGGAGTCGTTCCTGGGGTTTAAGCTCGAACGGGCTCAGGGCGAGCGCATCCAGCGTTATCTCAAAGGGATTCACTGGGATCTCGTGCTCGATCTCGATGAGTATGAATGGAGCCAGCTGGTTCGCCGGGAGATTGAAATCACCTATCCCCAGCACCGCTTTATGGAGTTTTATGTAGTGCCGCTTGCCGCCGTCGATGAGCGTGAAGAGGGCGCGGTCGTGATTTTTCGTGATGTAACTCGCGAGCGCGAAACCACCGCAGAGTCCATCGAGTCGGAGCGGCTTCAGGCGCTGAGTCTGTTGGCCGCCGGCGTGGCGCATGAAATCGGCAATCCGCTCAACTCGATTAACATACATCTACAGTTGCTCGATCGCGAGATCGGCTATTTGACCAACGAAGAGAATCAGAGCGATTTGCGCGAGCTGGTCGACGTGGCCCGCAAAGAGGTGTCGCGCCTCGATACCATTATTCGCCAGTTTCTGAAAGCACTGCGCCCCTCGATGCCGGAACGTCGCCCCATGCAGTTGATTGATCTAATCGGCGAAACGCTGGAGGTCATGAAACATGAAATCAAAGATCGGAGCATATTGGTTGAGGCGGATTTTCCTAAAAACATTCCGGTGGTTGCCGTTGATGAAACACAGGTGAAGCAGGTTTTCTTCAATGTGATTAAAAATGCGATGCAGGCGATGGACGACGGCGGTATTCTAAAAATCGGCGCGCAACTGACCGACCGCTTTGTGGCGGTTTATATTGAGGATAACGGTCCCGGAATTGATCCCGAAAAGCTGGGGGCCATTTATGAGCCGTATCAGACGACTAAAGCCGAAGGCTCCGGCTTGGGCATGATGATTGTTCAGCGCATTATGCGCGATCACGGAGGAGAGATTGAAATCAATTCTGAGGCGGGGCGCGGGACGCGTTTGACGTTACGGTTCCCTCGCGAGGATGCTCGGCTTAATTTGCTCGAAGCACCTTAGGGATTGAGTAGTGCGTAGTGCGTATTGCGTAGTGCGTATTGCGTATTACGTAGTGCGTATTGCGTATTGCGTATTACGTAGTGCGTATTACGTAGTGCGTATTGAGTAGTGCGTATCGTTTATCACGGAGAAAGCATATGAAGTATTTGGAGTGGGAAGAGAATGTTCCTGAAGTGATTCGGGCGGATGCACTCTGGAAGATGAAGGTCTATCGACTGTCGCTCTTCCTCTCAGATATTTGTTGGGAGGATGTTTCAAAGCTGGTGAAGGATGCTCGTACAAAGTCGCTCTCAGACCAGCTCTATCGATCGGTTGGTTCAATCTGTGCAAACATTGAAGAAGGATATTCAAAACAAGGCGCAAAAGATCGAGCCAGATTCTACGAATATGCACTGGGGTCTGCGAGGGAATCTCGCGGATGGTTTTATCGGGGTCGTCACGTCCTCGGTAGCTCGGTATTTGACCATCGATCATGGATTTTGACGGAAATTATAAAGCTGCTCCTGACCATTGTGCCTGCGGAGCGCGGATCTCTTCTTCATGAAGATTCGCCGGAGTATCTTGTTGCAGCGACCTTCGATCAGGAGGTCCCATTTTAACGCACTACGCAATAAGCACTACGCAATAAGCAATACGGAATACGCAATAAGCAATACGCAATATGAACTACGCAATACGCAATACGAAATACGCAATATTTACTACGAATTACGACCATGAATAGACCAACTGTATTAATCGTTGATGATGAAAAGAGCGCGCGGGATGGATTGGTGCGGGCGCTGCGGCGCGACTATAATGTACTGGCGGCAGAGAGCGGCGCAACGGCGCTGACGATCCTGTCCGAACGTTCAGTGGATCTTCTGCTCAGCGATGTGCGGATGCCGGGGATGGACGGAATTACGCTGATGCAAAGGGCACTGGCCACTCAGCCGGAGCTGTCGTGCATTATTCTAACCGCGTACGGCGATGTTGATCTTGCGGTGGAGGCAATGAAGCAGGGCGCCATCGATTTTATGACCAAGCCGATCAATCTGGATAAGCTGGAGCTGGTGCTTGCCCGCGTGCTGAAGGCGCGCCGGATTGAGTTGGAAAACGCGCAGTTACGAATCCAGCTTGACGATAAGTATGGGCTGCAAAACATTATCGGTCGCTCCCCCGCGATGCAGGAGGTGTTTGACACGATTCGTCAGGTGGCGGCGTCGCGCGCAACCGTATTGATTCAGGGAGAAAGTGGAACTGGTAAGGAGCTGGTGGCCAAAGCGATTCATCAGCTTAGTCCGCGCAGCAAGGGACCATTCGTGGCGGTACACTGTGCGGCGCTTTCGGAAAATATTCTGGAGAGCGAACTGTTCGGCCATGAAAAGGGGGCGTTTACCGGCGCGATGGAGCGGCGCATCGGCCGCTTTGAAAAGGCCGACGGCGGCTCGCTGTTTCTTGATGAAATCAGCGAAATTGATGCTTCCGTGCAGGTAAAGATTCTACGTGCACTGGAGGAGCGGCAGATTGAGCGCGTCGGCGGCGATACGCCGGTCAATGTGGATACGCGCCTGATTGCCGCCACCAACCGCGATCTCAAGGGCATGGTGGAAAAGGGTGAATTTCGCGAGGATCTTTTTTATCGTCTCTATGTGGTCGTTGTCACCCTTCCGCCGCTGCGGGAGCGACAGGACGATATCCTGCTGCTGCTCAATCATTATCTAGCTGTCTTTAACGAGGAAAACAAGAAGCAGATTAATGGCTTTACGCCCGCTGCATACGAAATTCTCTCGAGTTATCGGTGGCCGGGAAATATTCGTGAGCTTCGTAATTCAGTGGAGCGGATGGTGGTGCTGGCGCGCGGCTCGATTTTGGACGTGCAGGATATTCCGGCACCCGTGCGCGAACAGGTGAGCGGCGGAGGAGAAGTGCGAATAGATGCCGACCTGACGGTCGACGAAATGGAAAAGCGGATGATTATTCAGACGCTCGAAAAAACCGAAGGAAACCGTACCCGCGCAGCGGAAAAGCTGGGCATTAGTCGTCGCACACTGCATCGAAAGCTGAACCAGTATGGAATTGGGTGATGCGTGAGTATCCATCGTATTGCGTATTACGTATTACGTATCTATTACGCAGTGCTGAATACGCAATACGGAATACGCAGTACGCAATACGGAATACGCAATACGGAATACGCAGTACTCAATACGCAGTACGGATTACGCATTACGCAATACGCAGTACGGAATACGCAATACGGAATACGCAATACGCATTACACACGTGAAGCCCCAAAAACCAATGCGTTCAACTCATCCACAACCGCGTCCATCTTCTTCGCCTGCCCACTGAGTTCAGACGAGGCACTGGCCGCCTCTTCAGCATGTGCAGCACTGCCCTGAGTCACCTGATCAATCTGCGAAACCGCAATATTAATCTGCTTCAGGCCTTCCGCCTGCTCATTACTTGAAATAGCAATTTCGTTGATCAACTCAGCCGTCTTGGAAACATTTTGCACAATTTTCTTCAGCGCGGCCTCGGCTTCATCCACTACAACAGCTCCATTCGTTGCGTGCTGAACCGCCTCTTCAATCAACTGCGACGTTTCTCGCGCCGCATCAGCCGAACGGCGCGCCAAATTACGCACTTCTTCCGCAACCACAGCAAATCCTTTTCCGGCCTCTCCGGCCCGCGCCGCTTCTACCGCCGCATTGAGCGCCAGCAGGTTGGTCTGGAAGGCAATCTCGTCAATCACCTTAATAATGTTCGCCGTTTTCGAAGAACTCGACTGAATATTATTCATCGCACCGTCCACTCTCTGCATAGCGGCACTACCCGATTCCGCCGCACTGGAAGCGGCAATAGCCAACTCACTCGCTTCTCGGGCATTGGTTGCAGACAGACTGGTCATCGCCGACATCTCCTCTAGACTCGAAGCGGTTTCCTCCAGCCCGGCCGCCTGCTGCGTGACCCCATCCGCCTGCGACTGCGCGGACGCTGAAATTTCTTCCGCCGCCGCCGCGACAACCTGAGAACCCTCTTTCAGATCAGACAAAATTTTCCCCAGCACCTTCATCAGTTGGCGAATCGTCAGGAACAGCATAACCGCAACAGCAAAAATCACCGCCAAGACAAAAATTATCATTCCTTTATTAAGGCGTTCTCCGGAGTCCTTCAGGTCAGCAACCTCCTGAACAGCAACATCCTTCTTATCCAAAATAATCTGATTTTGATCCTCGATCCGCTCCTCCAGCGATATCCCCAATTGATCAATCAAGCTGCGCATCGTTTCAAAAGCACCATCTGCACTCTTCGCCTGATCACTGCGCAACGCAATCTTCTGCTGCATTTCCTGCGCACGAACAAAAAGATCTTCGCCCAAAGCACGCCACTGCGTAAAGCTTTCAAGAAAGTCCCCATACTGCACTGCAGCGGCTTCATTAAACAACGCCGAAGCTTCGGCACAGCGTTGAGCCACCTGATCCGCATTTTCAGCAAACTCCTTCTCCAGCTTCTGCAAGGCTCCGGCATCTGATGCGTCACCCATCTGTAACTGATCCACATAACACTGATAAAGATCGCGATCCGCATTGACTAAAAGCAGCAGGGCATCTTTCACCTCAGAAATCTGTTTCTCATGAGCAGCAGCCTCTACAGACAATCGACTCGCCTTTGCAACAGACTCTTCCGCACGCTGTAGTGCAAGCTCCAACTCAGCTGAAGAAACGGCAGGAACACTTACGTTCTCCGTAATACGTTTTCCAACTTGTCCAATAACATTTTCCACTGAATATGAAGGCGCATTCGTATCGCCCTCCACAGGCACCAATTTTATGGACTCTTCTGCAACCACCTGAACCGCCTGCTCGGCAATCGATTGAGCAACTTCTTTCGCCTGCTGCGTTGCTTCTTCAGTCAGCAACTTTATTCCTGGAGAAAGAGCACCAACACGCTCAACAGCTTCTGCTGCGGCCTGAGCAGAAAACTGCTCATCCCGACTCAACTCTTCGGCCGATGTGCCAGAAATCTGCTCCTCCAAAACACCCACAATTGCATCAAGCTGATCCCGCATCGATTCAAATACCGCGAGTTCCTTCACCATATCCCTGTTCAAAGCCAGCACTTCATCGCGCAGTTCCTTCGTCAGCGCAACAGTACTGCGGCTGGCCGTGCTCCAGCGTTTAAACTCTGCCTCAAAATCTTTATACAACGCCGCCTCCTCAGTGGAAAACGCGGCACTGGCTTCCTTCAACCGCTCTTGAACCTGCGTAATATTTTCGCTGTTTTCTCCATCGATCTTATCCAACTGCTCCAAATTGTCATCATCCAGCGCCGCCGTCTGAGCAATCAACGCCTGATAAGCATCGCGGTCGGCATTCAACAACACCCGAATACTTCCATCCAGCTCCGTAATGGCGGGCACATCGGTATCAAGAATACTCATGAAGGTTTCATTCATGGTTTTATCAACCGACTTCGTCATCTTTCCCATCTGCGTCAGGCTGATCAACCCCGACAGCGCCAAGCCGGCAATCGGCACCACGGCAATCCAGATCATTTTATGTTTAATTGTCATCCTTCACCTCCGAAAAACATTCCACGTTCAACCAGAAAGTAAGCCAAGCGGTAAAGCATTTGACGTGCCACACTTTAACCTATCTATATGCCCAATAAGATAAAAACTTACCTTTTGACAGAGGATATCCACCCACATCTCGAATGCACAGTCAACTTACTAATTCATTTCCGGAGAAATTATTTTGGCGGTGCGTGGACTATTATCGCTCCGTTTTTTGAACAACGGCGTTTTCTCCGGCGCAAAGATGGAATAGAGTGCGCGCCATGATTTTTCCCGATCCAGCGCCCATTTCATCTGCCCAAAAACAGACCGACCGTTTCTTTGAACCGAGCGGGCTGCTGGAACAGCTTTGTGTGCAGGACGGCATTGCGTTTGAGATTCGTCCGCAGCAACAGAAAATGGCCCGAGCGGTCGCCGACGCCGCCACCATGAAGCATCACCTTGCGGTTGAAGCGGGTACCGGCGTAGGCAAGAGCTTTGCCTATCTGGTTCCGCTGATTCTCTCCGCACTGGAACATGAAACGCGCTGCGTGATCGCCACCTATACGATCACCCTCCAGGAACAGCTCATCCACAAAGATATTCCCTTTGTGCGCAAGGCACTAGGCCGCGAGTTTAATGCGGTGATGGTAAAGGGCCGCACCAACTACCTCTGCCTCCTCCGCCTGCAGCGTGCACGCCGCTCCGCCGCCGACTTCTTTGACAACGCGCGCGCGCAACAAATCGACACCATCTATGCACTCGCCGGCAACAAACAGTTGGGCGACGGCAGCATTCAGGAATTGGAAGAGCAACCCGATCACGAAGTCTGGGGTTCCATCTGCGCCGAACACGGAAACTGCCCCGGCAAGCGCTGCCCGTTCCATCAGGAATGCTACTTCATGGTCGCCCGCAAAAAAATGCAGAACGCCCATGTTCTGGTGGTTAACCACTCGCTCTTCTTTTCTGAGCTGGCGCTCCGCGCCGATGGGGCCGCCCTGCTCCCAAGCTACGGCTATGTCGTTTTTGACGAAGCACACCAAATGGAGCAGGTCGCTTCGTCGCATTTAGGCATCCGCCTTTCGCTCTACATGATCGAATATTGGATCCGCCGAATCTACAGCGAAAAACAGCGCGGCCTCTGCTCCATGCTAAAAGACGGCAAGGGCGCATTCATGGCCGACCAATGCCGCGAAGCAGCCAACGCGCTGTTCGAAAACGTGCGCGCCCATTTTAAACTTGGCCCGCAGAAAACCCAGCAGCGTATCTTTGAACCGCCGCCGATCGAGACCGACCTCCCGATGAAAATCACCAACCTCTGCCAACATCTCAAAACCCTGCTCGAAACCATCGACGACGATGGCATCGCCGCCGAAATCAAGAGCCTGCGCAACCGTGGTTTGGAGCTGCGCGACACCGTCGAATCCTTTCTCCGCCAATCGCTCGAGGGACACGTTTACTGGACTGAAACGCAGGGACGTAAACACCTGCCGGTGCTCTACTCCGCGCCCGTCGATGTCGGCCCAATTCTGCGCGAAATGCTGTTTGAAGAGGTGCCGTGCGTGGTCATGACCAGTGCAACGCTCGCTGTCGGCAATAACCTTTCTTATTTCCGCCACCGCATCGGCGCCGAAACCTGCACCGAACTGCGCGTCGGATCGCCATTCGATTATGCGCGGCAGATGCGCGTTCAAATTCCCGCCGCCATGCCCCCGCCTTCCGCCGACCAATTTGAGAAAGCCGCCGGCATCGCCATTCGCCATTTTGTCCGCGAAAGCCGCGGACGCGCGTTTGTCCTCTTCACCAACGCGCGTTTCATGAAGAACGTGGCCGACGAACTGCGCTTTGATTTTGAGCTCGACGGCTTTGAGCTGCTTGTGCAGGGCTCTGGCATTCCGCCTAAACAGATGATTGAGCGTTTCCGCAACCATGAAGCGGGCGTACTGTTTGGCCTCGATCGCTTCTGGATGGGCGTCGATGTACAGGGCGAAGCGCTGAGTAATGTAATCATTACCCGCCTGCCTTTTGCCGTCCCCGACCATCCGCTCATTCAGGCGCGGTTTGAATCGATCGAAGCCGCCGGAGGCAATCCATTCCGCGAATATTCCCTCCCGGAAGCCGTTCTCAAATTCCGCCAAGGCGTCGGCCGCCTCATCCGTAGCACCTCCGACACCGGCACCGTCACCATTCTCGACAGCCGCATACAAAACCAATGGTACGGACGCCTCTTTCTCGAATCCATCGCAGAGTGCCCTATCGAAATCGTTGAACTGCCGGAACCTTCATAGCCCATTTTCGTTCAGGAAACCGGTTTGTAGTTCAGCCTTTAGGCTGTCTGCCTACGATGGGGACAGAAGGAGAATGAACCCAGAAAAAGAAGTTAACCACAAATTGACGCTAATAAACGCTAATATTCAATGGGTTACAAAATAAAAGATGTTCGGTATTGAGGCTTCTGCGGAATATATCGGGGCAATGTTTACTCATCGTTCTTTTTGCGTTTTTATGTCTCCAAAATGGAGTTCGACATTCGAGCAGTAGACCCATCGAAAGAGAGCGCATGATGCTATCTGAAAAGCAAAATGACGAATTAGGCGGCCCGGCACCTTTTCCTAGCGGAAAAACAAAAAAAACCTCTTGCGTTTTCATTCATAGCGCACTTAGATATTAGTTCATATTCTTGGAAGTGGAACGTGAAAATGGTTTAGAACAGAAGAAGGGTAGGTTTGAATGAAAATCCGTCGCGCAATATGTATTCTTGCTCTGGCACTAGCCTCAACATCCGTGTTTGCTGATTTTATAGAAGGTTTTACAGGGGCCTTTGCCCCCGATAAATGGATTTATCGTCCGTGGAATAGTGAGCTTCCCGGAGAAGGAGGAGCCGAATTCAATGTCGATGGTGATTCCCTTTGGATTGTGGGTCCTGATAATGGAATAGCCTTGGGAATTATTGAGGTCTGGTTTGATGAAATTCCTGAACGGATCACGCAAATATGGGCTTACCCCCATTTTTAAACCACGGACCGTCCATTCTTAAGTGGAACCTGC
>CAYOBH010000034.1:0-20044 GCA_964402125.1 uncultured Verrucomicrobiota bacterium | reverse complement strand
CCCGGTCAGGGTCGATGATGCGTACCTTTTGCGCTTCACTTTCTGCGGCCGCCCACTGTTTTTTGTCGATATAAATTTTTGCGAGCATGTAGTGGGCGTCCGGAAGGCTTCTGGTCATAATGGCCTCATTGAGGTATTTCTCTGCTTGGTCATATTTGTGCAGCTCGTAGTAGGACTCGCCGATCTTAAAATTTCCTATTGATGCCTGAGGGTCGATCGGTAATTGATTGAGCGCAGCTCGGGCCTTGTCGCTCTGTCCGCCTTTGCCCTTAGTCAGCCCCAGATAGACCTCGTAGTAGACTGCCGCTTTTTCCCTTTCATTCAGTTGGGTATCGTAAAGTGCTGCAAGGCTGTAGATCGACGGAGCATAATCGGGGTAATCCATTATCGTTTCGTGGAGAATTTTTACGCCTTGATCAAGAGGGATTGCGCGTTTATTCAGCTGAGTGGTTGTGAGGGTTGCGAGTAGGGTTTTTCCGCATTTTTCGTCGGGGTATTTATCGATAAACTGGTCGATCGATATTTGAGCGTTTTCTAAATCGCCAAGCTCAAGCAGTGCTCTGGCCAGATTAAAGCTGGATTTTGTAACGGTTTCAGAGGTTTCGCAGGCGTTTTGGAAGGCTTCAGCGGCTGCGGCGGGCTCTTTTAGTTCCCATAGAATCAGCCCCAAATTATTGTAGGCCTCTGACTTTATTTCATTTTTGGAAAGTTTATTGATGGATTGTTCCATCAGCGTACGGGCTTCGGTCAGATCTTCGACCGATTTGCTTTTCTGCCACGTTTTCATCGCTTTTTTGTAGGTTTGTTCACCGCTGGTGCGCCCACATCCCGCTAAGGTAAGGGCGAGGGCAGTTAGGACGATTCCTGATGATATAATTTTTCTTATCTTCATTCTCCAGCGATTCCTTTCACCCACACTTCTCTGTTGCGGGGACCGTCAAATTCACAAAAATAAAGGCTCTGCCACCGGCCCATCTGCAGCGCTCCGTGCGAGACAATCACCTGCGCCGAAGCACCCATCATACTGGCTTTAACATGGGCGGCAGTGTTACCTTCCACATGTCGGTAATCTGCTGATCGCCACGGAACGATACGGTCCAGTACCGTTTCTATGTCAGCCGTAACGTCTGGATCGGCATTCTCATTAATGGTGACGCCTGCGGTGGTGTGCGGAATAAAAATCGTCACAATCCCTTCCGTAATTCCGCTCTCGCGGACAAGTTCGGAAACCTGCCGATCAATGTTGATAAATTCAGTGCGTGAATGGGTTTGTATGCAGAATTTTTTCATTGCGAATCATCTTATCCGAATCCCTCTGGTTTTGAAGCGTAAACTTCCTGTGGCGCAGAAAAATTTCCGCGCAGTCGTTGGGTCGCAGTAAAATGACCGATGCGAAAAGGGGGACGTTTTGATAAACGTCCCCCTTTTGGGCGTTGAAGCAGCGTTTAAGGGTTAAACGGAATATTCCTGAATGGGGCATACGTCCCAGTCGTTGGAGGCGACATATTTTATCGCTCTCAGCGTGGCGCGGGCACCGGACTCGGTGGTCACGATCGGCAGACCGCGCAGAATGGCTTCGGAGCGAATCTTGATCTCATCCACGTGGGCCACGGGTCCACTGGGAGTATTCACCACCAGCTGCACCCCATTTTCTTTCATCAGGTCGATGACGTTTTTCCCGATTTCTGAGAGTTTGTGCGTTAGCATGACTTCCAGTCCTGCGTCGTGCAGGGTCTTTGCGGTTCCTTCGGTGGCGACGAGTTTAAAGCCGAGTTCAGAAAACTCGCGGCCGACTTCGAGAATCCAGTCCTTGTCACGATCTTTGGCGCTGAGGAATACCGCGCCTTCGGTCGGCAACACTTGGCCGGCGGCGATTTCTGCTTTCCAGAAGGCCAGTTCAAAGTTGGTATCGATGCCCATGACTTCGCCCGTCGATTTCATTTCCGGCCCGAGGATCGGGTCAACGCCCGCAAAGCGGTTAAAGGGGAACACGGCTTCTTTGACAGCGTACCACTCGAGTTTGGGTTCAAACCCAACGAGACCGAGTTCCTTAAGCGTTTTTCCCATGGCGACCTGTGTGGCAATCTTCGCCAACGGAACGTTGGTTGCTTTGCTCACATAAGGCACGGTACGCGATGCTCGCGGGTTTGCCTCGATAATATAAAACTCGTCGCCTTTCACCGCAATTTGCGCATTCATCAAACCGCGAACGCCCAGTTCCAAGGCCATGGCTGAGCAGGCCTCCTTGATGCGGTTAATCATCGTCTGGGGGAGGGTGTAGGGCGGGATTGAGCACGCACTGTCGCCCGAATGAATACCGGCCTCTTCAACGTGTTCCATCACGCCGCCGATATACACATCGGTCCCGTCGCAGATGAGGTCAACATCCACTTCGATCGCATGTTCGATGAAACGGTCGATGAGCACCGGATAATCCGGGCTTGCAGCAAAGGCGGCCTTAACAAAGGGCTCAAGCTCTTTCTCCTCGTAGGCCACCATCATCGCGCGGCCGCCGAGGACAAACGACGGACGGATCATGACCGGGAAGCCGATGCGCTGAGCAATGACTTTGGCTTCTGCCGGTGTTTTTGCCGTGGCCGATTCCGGCTGTTTAAGCTGTAGTTTATCAAGCAGCTGGCGGAACAACTCCCGGTCTTCGGCAGCGGCGATGCTCTTGGGCGATGTGCCGAGAATCGGAACGCCGGCTTCGAATAGTCGGTCAGCAAGGTTAAGCGGCGTCTGACCGCCCATCTGAACGATGATGCCGATCGGTTTTTCCGCTTCGTAAATATTCATTACATCTTCGAAGGTGAGCGGCTCAAAATAGAGTTTGTCGGACGTGTCATAGTCGGTTGATACGGTTTCCGGGTTGCAGTTGACCATGATCGATTCATAGCCCATTTCGCGCAGCGCCTTAACGGTGTGTACGCAGGAATAGTCAAACTCAATACCTTGGCCGATACGATTGGGGCCTGAGCCCAGTACGATGACACTTCTTTTGTCGGTTTTGCGCGTTTCATCGAGATCGGCGTAGCAGGAGTAGAAATAGGGCGTTGATGCCGCAAACTCGCCCGAACAGGTGTCAACAAGACTGTAGACAGGGATAATGCCCAACGCTTTGCGGAGCGCACGAATGTCGTTTCCTTTACAGCCGCGCAGAGCCCCAATCTGTTCATCGGAGAATCCATTTTTCTTGGCCTTTTTGAGCAGGTCATACTCCAGCGCTGAAGCATCGATCAGCTCCTTTTCGATCTCGACGATCTGAAGAATCTGGTCAATAAACCACGGATCAAGATGGGTCATCTCATTTATTTTTTTGATTGAATAGCCTTTCTTAAGCGCGATCTTGATAGCGATGGTGCGTTCGGTGCAAGTGGTCTGGAGATAGGTGTCCAGTTTGGTGATATCCACTTTTTTTTCTGCTTTAAGGTCGAGGCCGTCCACGCCGATTTCCAGTGAACGGAAGGCCTTCTGGAGCGACTCCTTAAAGTTACGACCGATCGCCATGGTTTCACCGACCGACTTCATGCTGACGCCCAGCGTTGGATTGGCCGCCGGAAACTTTTCAAATGTGAAGCGCGGAAGTTTGGTGACAACATAGTCGATGGACGGCTCAAAGCAGGCCTTTGTTTCTTTGGTAATGTCGTTCGGGAGCTCGTCGAGTGTATAGCCCACCGCCAGTTTGGCCGCCAGTTTGGCAATCGGGAATCCGGTTGCTTTGGAGGCGAGGGCCGAGGAACGCGATACGCGCGGGTTCATTTCAATAATGGCCATGCGTCCGGTTTGGGGGTGAATACAGAACTGAACATTGGAGCCACCGGTTTCAATGCCGATATAACGCATAACCTTCAGCGAAGCATCACGCATAATCTGGTATTCTCGGTCGGTGAGTGTTTGAATCGGAGCTACGGTTATGCTGTCACCGGTGTGAATTCCCATCGGGTCCATGTTTTCAATGGAGCAGACGATGATGGCATTATCCTTTTTGTCGCGCATCACCTCCATCTCGAACTCTTTCCAACCAAACACCGATTCTTCGAGTAGGACTTCCGACGTCAACGAGGCCTTGAGTCCGGTTTCGGCCACGGCCATCAGCTCGTCCATATTATTCGCAATTCCGCCGCCCGTTCCCCCAAGAGTAAAGGAGGGACGCACAATAATCGGAAAATCGAGTTCTTTTTCAGCAATGTGCCGCGCCGTTTTGAGATCGTGCACCTCAAAGCTCTTGAGCGTTTCGATTCCAGCCTCGGCCATGGTTTTTTTGAAGAGGTCGCGTTCTTCGCCGCGCATAATTGCATCATAGTTGGCACCGATCATCTCAACGCCGTATTTTTCGAGTACGCCCATTTTTACTAGTTTCATCGCGGTGTTAAGCGCGGTCTGTCCTCCAAGGGTCGCCAGAATGGCATCGGGCCTTTCCTTGATAATGATTTTCTCAACAACGTCGGGCGTAATCGGCTCAATGTATGTGCGGTCCGCTGTGGCCGGGTCGGTCATGATCGTAGCCGGGTTGGAATTGATCAGAGAGACCTTGTAGCCCTCTTCCCGCAGCGCTTTACACGCCTGCGTGCCGGAATAGTCAAACTCGCAGGCCTGACCGATAACGATCGGTCCGGAACCGATAATTAGGATGTGATGAATATCTGTGCGTTTTGGCATTTTTACCTCGGTTTTCAAAATATGAAATATGACCTATGAAATATGAAAGTGGGTCTGCGACGCTCTATTTGTTGTTTTTAGACTTCTTTACCCATGAAACCATGATCGCGATGAGTTCATCGCACTCCTGCCAAAGCAGTTCGATGCTGTTGTTGGTTACATTGCAACCTTCCTTCAGCAATTCCAGCCAAAGCTGGCTTTCGTCAGCCTCCTGAAGGCACTGCTCCAATTTTGAGATGAATTCCGCAGTGCTTCGTGCTCGGTAGGCTTCCCGGAAATTGGCGGCCACCGAGGTTCCTGATCTTAAAAGCTGTTTTCCGCAGACCTGAATTTCAGTGTTGTGTTTAGGTAATGAGGAATACAGACGAATGATTTCCAGCGCAAAGGCCTTTGTCCGCTTTCTGAAATCATGGTTGGAAATATCGGCTATACTCATAGTTCATACTTCAAATTTCATATTTGTTGCTTCTTACTCCCATTCGATGGTGGACGGTGGTTTAGAACTGATATCGTAACATACGCGGTTAACGCCGCGGACTTCGTTAATGATCCGGCTGGAGATGGCGTCCATCACGTTGTAGGGCAGCTTGTACCAGTCGGCGGTCATTCCATCGCGACTTTCTACGGCGCGTACCGCCACGACATTTTCGTACGTACGATTGTCGCCCATCACGCCAACCGACTGAATCGGGAGCAGAACGGCGAAGTATTGCCACACGTCGAGGTGGTTCGGCATCTTCATGATCTCTTCGCGTACGCGCAGATCGGCCTGTTGCAGCACTTCAATGCGCTCGGGCGTAATGTCGCTGATGATGCGCACCGCCAGTCCGGGGCCGGGAAAGGGCTGTCGATCGACGACGTAGCTGGGCAATCCGAGCTCTCGACCAACTTTGCGGACCTCGTCCTTGAAGAGTTCGCGCAGCGGTTCAATCAAATCAAACTGAAGGTCATCCGGCAGTCCTCCGACATTATGATGACTCTTAATGGTGGCTGAAGGGCCTCCGATAGGGGAGATGGATTCAATAACGTCCGGATAGAGCGTGCCCTGACCGAGAAACTTAACCTTGTCGCTCAGCTCGCGCGCTTTTTCAGCGAATACATCAATGAAGGTACTGCCGATGATCTTGCGCTTCCGTTCGGGTTCGGTTACACCTGCCAGCTTGCTGAGGAAAAGGTCGCCGGCGCGGATCACGTGCAGGTCTATGCCGAACGCTTTGCCGAAGAGCTCTTCGATCTCTTCTGTTTCGCGATAGCGCATCAGGCCGTTGTCGACATAAACACAGTGGAGCTGATCGCCAATGGCTTTGTGGAGCAGAGCGGCCACGACGGAAGAATCTACGCCGCCACTAAGGCCGAGCAGTACGTGGTCGGTTCCGACTTTATCCTGAACCTGTTTGATGGTGCTCTCGATAAATTTGGACATTTCCCAGTCGCCGGAGCATCCACAGATTTTAAAGGCAAAGTTCCAGAGCATCTCTTTACCCTGTGGTGTGTGCACCACTTCCGGATGAAACTGAACGCCAAAAATGTTGCGCTCGAGGTTCTGCATGGTGGCGAAGGGACAGTTATCGGACTCCGCAACCACTTCATAACCTTCAGGCATGACTTCCACTTTATCTCCGTGGCTCATCCAAACCTGAAGATCGGTTCCAAGGCCGTCGAACAGGGGAGAGTCTTTCTTGATGCGCATCATGGCCTTACCATATTCACGCTTCAGACCGGGCTGGACCGCGCCGCCCAGCATATATGCGGTGAGTTGCATACCGTAACAGATGCCCAAGATCGGAATGCCGAGGTCAAACAGGGCGGGATCGCACTTGGGCGAACCTTCATCGGGCACACTGCACGGACCGCCGGAAAGGATGATGCCTTTCGGTGCACGATTTTTCAGCTCCTCAGCAGAGGTGTCGAAGCGAATGATTTCGCAATATACTTTCTGCTCGCGGAGACGGCGGGCAATCAATTGCGTTACTTGTGAGCCGTAGTCGAGGATGGCTATCCATTCGGGATGATTCATGAAAGAACCTTTCTTACGCTTTTTTTATATCTGCATGATAGGACTGGAGCGACTTTATCGTTGTATCGTTTTTTATGCGGTCTGCGATACCACGCGTGGTTGCTTTTGCCGCCGCCATCGTGGTGACGTACGGAATACCGTGTCTGATAGCCGATTTGCGAATATACGAATCGTCATATATGCTCTGTTTCCCTACCGGGGTGTTGATGACCAGTTGAATCTCGCCGTTGGCAATCGCGTCAGCAATATTCGGTCGTCCTTCGTGCTGCTTCAGGATTTTTTTTGCCTCTACGCCCTGTTCAACGAAGAACGTTTGCGTTTTATCCGTTGCATAAATTTTAAAGCCGTAACCGGTCAGCGTTTTTGCGATATCAAGAGCCTCTTCTTTGCATGCGTCGTTCACGGAAATCAGGACTGCACCTTCGGTCGGAAGAATAGATTTGGTTGCTTCCTGCGCTTTGTAAAAAGCCATTGCAGGCGTTGATGCAAGCCCTAATACTTCGCCAGTGGAACGCATTTCAGGGCCGAGCACCGGGTCGACTTCTGGGAACATGTTGAAGGGGAAGATCGATTCCTTGACGCCGTAGTACGGAACGTCCACTGGCTGTAAATCAAGGTCGGATAGTTTTTTCCCGAGCAGGATTTTTGTCGCTGCGCGGGCCATTGAAAGCCCGCAAACCTTTGATACGATCGGCACGGTTCGCGAAGCGCGTGGATTGGCTTCGAGCACGTAGACAACATCATCGCAAATTGCGTATTGAATATTCATCAGTCCGACCACCTTCATCTCTTTGGCGATTCGCGCCGTATAGTCGCGAATCGTTGCAACGTGCTTTTCGGGAATGCTGACGGGGGGGATCACGCAGGCGGAATCGCCCGAATGAATACCTGCCAGCTCGATATGTTCCATCACGGCGGGCACAAACGCATCGGTGCCGTCGGCAATGGCGTCCGCTTCGCACTCGAGCGCGTTTTGCAGGAATCGGTCGATCAGGATGGGGCGATCCGGCGTTACTCCGATTGCGGCTTTCATATATTCGTAAAGCATATCGTCGTCATAAACTACTTCCATGCCCCGTCCGCCCAGCACGTAGGAGGGGCGTACCATCAGCGGGTAGCCGATTCGTCTGGCGATGGCCAGCGCCTCTTCGGCGTTGACAGCAAATCCGGCCTCCGGCATCGGGATACCCAGCTTTTCCATGATGCCGCGGAACTGATCACGATCTTCGGCGAGGTCGATAATCGCCGGGGTTGTGCCGAGCACTTTCACTCCGGCATCTTCAAGTTCGGCGGCAATGTTCAACGGGGTCTGTCCGCCGAATTGGCAAATAACGCCCTCCGGCTTTTCCTTTTCATAAATGCTCAGCACGTCTTCAACGGTTAGCGG
Organism: uncultured Verrucomicrobiota bacterium; assembly: GCA_964402125.1. Lineage (GTDB taxonomy): Bacteria > Verrucomicrobiota > Kiritimatiellia > Kiritimatiellales > Pontiellaceae > Pontiella. The sequence continues at coordinate 11,981 of CAYOBH010000034.1, read as the reverse complement.
CTCGAAATACAGTTTGTCGGAGGTGTCGTAATCTGTTGAAACCGTTTCCGGGTTGCAGTTCACCATAATGGTTTCATAGCCTTCATCGCGCAGGGTTAAGGCAGCGTGAACGCAGCAGTAATCAAATTCAATTCCCTGCCCGATGCGGTTGGGTCCGCCGCCGAGTACCATCACTTTTTTGTTCTTCGTTGCGGTTGTTTTATCGGGGGCATTATAGGTTGAATAGTAGTATGCCCGATCCTCAACCCCGCTGACCGGTACTGCTTCCCACGCCTCGGCAAGCCCGGCACCAAGCCGTTGCGCTCGAATCTGCTTTTCCGGAATACCCAGCAGCTGCGCGATGTAGCGATCGGCGAAGCCGTCTTTTTTCGCTTCGATGAGCAACTCATCCGAAAGCACTTTGCCTTTGCAGGCAATGATTCTTTCTTCGAGTTCGACGAGCTCTTTCATCTGCTCAAGGAACCATCGTTTAATATTGGTTTTTCGGTGAACCTCATCAATCGTTGCGCCCTTGCGCAATGCTTCGTATATCTGGAACTGACGTTCACTCGTTGCCGTTGCAATGGCCGCCAGCAGCTTTTCCTTGTCCCAGTTGTTGAAATCCTTGGCGAAGCCCAGTCCGTAGCGATCCTGTTCGAGCGAACGGATGGCTTTCTGAAGGGCCTCTTTATAGTTTTTCCCGATGCTCATCACTTCGCCGACCGCGCGCATCTGCGTGCCGAGCTTGTCTTCGATTCCTTTAAATTTTTCAAAAGCCCATCGAGCGAATTTAACGACGACGTAATCGCCGCTCGGTGTGTATTTATCCAGTGTTCCGTTGCGCCAGTAGGGGATATCACCGAGAGTCAGTCCTCCCGCAAGTTTGGCGGAAACCAGTGCAATCGGGAAACCGGTTGCTTTGGAGGCAAGGGCCGAAGAACGCGATGTGCGCGGGTTGATTTCAATAATGATCACTCGTCCGCTTTGAGGATCGTGAGCGAACTGTACGTTCGTCCCTCCGATCACGCCGATGCTTTCAACAATGTCGTAGGCATATTTTTGAAGACGGTTCTGAAGTTCTTCGCTGATTGTGAGCATAGGTGCGGTGCAGCATGAATCGCCCGTATGTACACCCATCGGGTCGATGTTTTCAATGAAGCAGACGGTGATCATCCGGCCGGTTCGATCGCGTACCACTTCCAGCTCCAGCTCTTCCCAGCCTAGAACCGACTCTTCGATTAAACACTGGTGAACCATGCTTGCCGTCAGTCCGCGAGCGATCACCGTGCGGAATTCATCCATATTATAAACCAGACCTCCGCCGGTGCCGCCCATGGTGTATGCCGGACGTATCACGCAGGGGAACCCGATATCTTTAACCCCTTCTTCCGCCTCTTCCATCGAGTTGATGATAGTGCTTCTCGCCATTTCGATGCCTAGTTTTTCCATGGTCTTTTTAAAGGCCATTCGGTCCTCGCCGCGCTCAATGGCGTCAAGTTCCACACCGATCACTTTCACGCCGTGTTTTTCCAGAATTTCCGCCTTCGCCATTTCAGAGGCGAGATTGAGTGCGGTCTGTCCCCCGAGATTCGGCAGCAGGGCGTCCGGTTTTTCCTTTTCAATAATTTTTTCGATCGTTTTAAGATTGAGCGGCTCGATGTATGTGGCGTCCGCCGTGCCGGGATCGGTCATGATGGTGGCGGGATTGGAGTTGACGAGGACAATCTCGTATCCCAGTTCACGCAGGGCTTTGCATGCCTGTGTTCCGGAATAGTCAAATTCACAGGCCTGTCCTATCACGATGGGCCCTGATCCGATGATGAGGACCTTGTTAATCCCTTCAATTTTCCTGCTCATAGTAGATGTTTCCTTTTTTCTCATTAGATCGAGGAATTCCTCGAAAAGGTAGAACGGATCGTGCGGGCCAGGGGCAGCTTCCGGGTGATACTGCACACAGAAGAGCGGCTGTTTTTTGTGTTTAAGGCCCGCGACCGTATTGTCGTTCAAGTTCACGTGCGTTACTTCGATGACTTCAGGGTTAATGGAGTCGACATCGATGCAGAATCCGTGGTTATGCGACGCAATTTCAATCTTGGTCGTCCGCAGATCCTGAATGGGTTGGTTGGCACCGCGATGACCGAACTTCAGTTTGAACGTGTCGGCACCCAGGGCGCGACCGAGCAGCTGGTGTCCAAAGCAAATGCCAAACATCGGGAGCTTGGAGTCGATCAATTCGCACACCAATTGAGTAATCGCTTTAGCTTCGGAAGGGTCGCCCGGACCGTTGGAAATAAAGATTCCGTCCGGTTGGGTTGAAAGAATTTCCGCCGCCGGCGTGTTGGCCGGATAGACGGTACACTCGCAGCCAAGCTGATCAAAGATACGCAGCTGATTAAGCTTAATGCCGCAGTCGATGACGGCCACCTTGTAATCTGCATCGGGTTTTCCGCCTTCGGGCCAGACATATTTCTCATGAATACTGACTTCGGAGGCGAGGTCACGACCAACAAGACCGGGCGAGTTTTTCGCTTTTTGTATTAGACTGGCTTTATCGAGGTCTTCCGTGGAAATGACGCACTTCATGGCACCCTTTTCCCTGATATGGAGTGTAATGGCGCGTGTATCCACTTGGTCCACGCCGATCTTTCCATTCTCCTCCAAATATTCCTGCAGTGATTTTTCGGCGCGCCAGTTGCTGTAAATACGCGAGCATTCGCCCACTACAAGGCCAGCTGCAAAGATGCCGCGTGACTCTTCGTCTTCCGTATTGATTCCGTAATTTCCGATCAACGGATAGGTCATGGTAACGATCTGGCCGTAATATGAGGGATCGGTCAGAATTTCTTGATAGCCCGTCATGGATGTATTGAAGACCAGTTCGCCGTAAAATTCACCTGAGCCCGCAAATGCCCGACCTTGAAAACAGGTACCATCTTCGAGTGCAATAATTGCTTTTTTCATAGAAATTTCCACTGAAATCCGAACTTTCAAAACCTTCAATCTTTACAAAATTCGGGGTATCATCCATGTCCGACCCGCCCCATGCAATCCTTTATCTTGTCGAAATTCAGCAGAGGAGCAAACGGCTTTAATGCGGCCTGTTTTACTCTGCTCTCCTTCGTGTTCAAGGCCTGGATTTGACAGAAGGTTCAATTAAATACAATGAACGAATCGGCAGCCCGCGAGGCAAATATCGTCGTCGAACGTCGGTTTATTTATGAACAAACGCACTTCTTCAACCAAAGCCGGGAACATATCGCGTATGAGCATATGACGGTGCGTGTTGGTGAAATCCATCAAGCGTTGTTTACCGAAAATTTCTCCGGCGCTATTGGTGGCCTCAAAGATGCCGTCGGTATACATGATGATTGCATCCTGAGGATTCAGCTGGCGTTCATTGGTCTGATACGTTGTTTCACGGTGAGTCGCAAGGGGCGGTCCAGAGAGTTTGGGGGAGTCGGCCAACCACTCCGGGTTTCCCGTTTCGGTGTTCAGCAGAATTGGAATAGGGTGGCCAGCATTGGCGTACTGAAGTGTTCCGTTCGAGACATTCAGCACTATATAGCAGGCGGTTGAATAAAGCCCTTGGGCACCTTGTTCAATGATGGGTTTGAGCACTCTGTTCATGTGCCCGAGAAACTTTCCAGGATCTTTTTCCTTTAGTGAGATCTCTTCAACAATCGCCCGCATCAGCCCAGTGATGAGCGCGGAGCGTACGCCATGACCGCTGACATCGCACAGGAGAACGCCAGTTTCGGTGTCGGAAAGTTTTCGTACCGAGCAGAAGTCGCCTCCCACAATGCCGGAAGATTCATAGTAGTGGAAGAAACGCGCGGCGCTTTCGTCGGGAGTCACACCTTCTGGAAAGACGGGGTAGGAGCTGGGCAGAAAGGTTTTTTGTAGTTCGAAAGCCATCTGCAAATCGCTCTGCATTTCATCGCAAAGGCGCCGATTTTCTTCTACATATTCCCTGGCGCGCAGTTCGGCCTCTTTGTGTTCAGTAATATCGCGCGAAATACCGAAGGTTCCAATGATCTCTCCGTCGCTGTCGCGTAGGGGCAGTTTGGTGGTTGAAACCCACGTTTCGTGTCCGTCTTCCCACGTTTCTTTTTCTTCTTTTCCGTAGAGTGGTTGACCGGTCTGGATAATGTGCTGTTCGTCGGCAAAGGCTTCTCGGCTGTGTTCCTCTGTAAAGATATCCATGTCGGTTTTCCCGATCAACTCGATTGGATCCGAGCAACCCGCACGTTTAGCCCCTTCCTTGTTGATCAGAATGAAGCGTCCTCTGCGGTCTTTAAAGTAGATATTATCCTTGATGTGATTCATCAGGTGATCCATCAAGGTTGATTCATTCGGTATTTTCATAATCGCCGGTTGCCCTGAATTTTAGTTTTTCTGCTCCTCCTTATAGGGGTGAACAGGACGTATTGCAACACCCGAGAGATCGTAAGCCACGTTCTGTTTAATCTTTGCGACCACCAATCAAGCCGAGGCGCATCATATAGTAGAGGAGGGTGAGCAGGGCACTGACGGCCGCCGCCACATAGGTAAGAAATGCGGCATCAAGCACCTTTCCCGCATCGTTGGCCTCGGAGGGCAACACAATGCCGTCGGTGACCATCTGCCGTTTTGCACGGGTGGATGCGTCCCATTCCACCGGCAGCGTGATGAGCGCAAAAACAAAGCCGATCGCAAAAAGCCAGACCCCGGCCGTTGCAATCGTCATGCTTTGCATAAACATGCCAAGCAGGATGAAGAGGTAGGCTCCATAGGAACTGAACTGAGTGATGGGAACCAAACTGCTGCGGATTTGAAGTGGGACATAGCCGTGAGCATGCTGGAGCGCATGTCCAGCTTCATGGCAGGCAACACCGATAGCCGAGAGCGAGGGAGAGTCGTACACGTCCGGCGAGAGGTTAAGGGTGCGGTTTGTGGGATTATAATGGTCGGAAAGGAATCCGCGTGCGCGGCGGATTTCCACGTCGTGCAGGCCGTTTTGGTCGAGCATACGCCGTGCAGCTTGAGCGCCAGTGAGACGTGTGCAGGAGGCGATTCGGCTGTATTTACTAAATGCACTCTTGGTCTTTGCGGTGGCAATACCTGCAAGGATCATCGCCGGGATCATGAAGATGAGATACAACGGGTCGAAATAAAACATAGAACCTTCTCCTATTAAATTGTTTTTGGGAATGAGACCGTTCACTGGCCTTTCCGTTCAAGGAAGAGCGCGAATATGAGCTGTCTTCATTGTGTGAGCAACGGTTTTTTTTTGTGTTTTATGACTCCTGCGTAGCCGCTTTGGGAAAAAGAAAAAAACCGGCCTATCGAAACAGACCGGTTTTAAAATGGAGCGAGCGAAGGGATTCGAACCCTCGACATTCACCTTGGCAAGGTGAAGCTCTACCACTGAGCTACGCTCGCACAAAAACTTTTCCTCTACTTAGCGGGAAAGAGCGCGAATGACGCCACAACTGCCGTCGCAAATCAATCTTCTTTTTAGAAAAATTTTACCTCAGCACTCCATTACGATGAAAGAGATCCGTTCACGCTTGTTTTATCGCCAAAGGTTGTAGCGTTGGCTCACGAGCCAATCCATCATCGTTGCAGCGAAAGAGTCAAACGGCAAGATGGGGGTATGAACGAATTACTTTTTGGTGGGCTTGACGAAGAGGGTAAAATTGGAGCACGATCCGGACTTTCAAACACCCTTAACTAAACATAACCAGAGGACGGTATGTTATGAGCGATTGGATCGGTCACGAGTGCGGAATAGCAGCAATTCGATTGCTGAAACCCTTGGATTATTACATCGAGAAATACAAATCTCCGATGTATGCGATTAATAAACTCATCCTGCTGATGGAAAAACAGCATAATCGCGGGCAGGACGGTGCCGGCGTGGCGGCCATCAAACTTGATATGCCTCCGGGCGAACCCTACATTTTTCGAGCTCGCTCCTCCGATAAAGATCCGATCATGCAGGTGCGCGATCGTCTGGTTCGTGCGTTTACCAAAGCGAGGGAGAGTCATCCGGAAGAGTATAAGGATAGCGAATGGGTTAAACGCAATGTTCACTTTGCCGGAGAGATGTTTCTGGGCCATTTGCGTTACGGGACCCATGGGGCCGTAGGAGAGTCCTTCTGTCATCCGTTTTTGCGACAAAATAACTGGATGACGCGTAATCTGGTGATTGCTGGCAATTTTAACCTGACCAATAATAACGAACTTTTTGATATATTGGTCGAGCTGGGGCAGCATCCCCGCAGTAAGACCGATACCGTGCTGGTGATGGAAAAAATTGGTCACTTTCTCGACGAGGCCAACGACTTTCTCTTCCGTAAGTACCGTAAGGAGGGACTAAGCCGAACCGAGATTACTCAGCGCATTATTGAGGAGTTCGATGTTTGCCGTACGCTGAAAAAAGCAACACGCTCATTCGACGGCGGCTATGTAATAGCCGGAATGATCGGTCACGGCGACCTTTTCGTTCTGCGGGATCCAAACGGGATCCGACCAGCGTTTTATTATCAGGACGAGGAAATTGTGGCGGTGGCTTCGGAGCGTCCGCAGTTGCAGACGGTACTGAATGTGCCCATCGAAGCGGTAAAGGAAATCGAACCCGGTCATGCGCTGGTGGTTAAACGTTCCGGCGAAGTGAAGATGGATCAAATAAATGAGCCGCGCCAAAAGACACCCTGTTCGTTTGAGCGCATCTATTTTTCACGAGGGACAGACCGAGATATCTACCAAGAGCGCAAAAAACTGGGCCGCTCACTGGTGCGCCCCGTTCTCGATGCGATCAACTATGATCTTGAAAACACGGTCTTTTCCTACATCCCGAATACGGCAGAAATTGCGTTTCACGGACTGGTGGAAGGGGTGAAGGATAGGGTTGGAGAGCGCATGAAGTATCATCTGCTCGAAGAGCCCCGTCTAACGGCAGAACGCATTGATGAATTGCTCTCTTTTCAGCCGCGAATTGAGAAGGTAATGACGAAGGATGCTAAAATGAGAACCTTTATCACCGCCGATTCCGACCGCGAAGATTTGGTGGCGAAGGTGTATGACACCACGTACGGGCTGCTAAAGCCGACCGATACGCTGGTAGTGCTCGACGATTCAATTGTGCGCGGAACCACCCTGCGTGCCAGTATTCTGCGCATTCTTGATCGGTTGGGCATGAAAAAAATCGTGATCGTTTCTTCTGCACCCCAGATTCGTTTCCCTGACTGCTATGGGATCGATATGTCTAAAATGAAGGATTTTGTGGCGTTCAATGCCGCCGTTGAACTCACTCGTGAGGCTGGACGAGAAGACGTTCTTTCCGAGATTTATAAGGCCTGCAAGGAGAATGAGGATCTGCCGCACGATGAGGTGAAAAATCAGGTAACCCGTCTTTATGAACCTTTCAGCGATCAGCAGATTTCTGAAAAAATTGCACAACTTCTCACTCCGGACGGAATGAAAGCTGAGGTTCAGATTATTTTCCAGAGCGTCGAGGGGCTTCATCAAGCCTGCCCAGAAAACAGGGGCGATTGGTATTTTACCGGAAACTATCCCACGCCCGGCGGTAATCGCGTGGTCAATCGTTCCTTCATTAACTATGTCGAAAACAGCGACGCCCGCCCTTATTAGCTCCCTGATCTTGCTGATCGGGGGAAATTCGAATTTCGGAATTCAGGCTTAGGATTTTCGCAATCGGTAAGGCTGTAGAGGTCAATGTCGTTGAAATCGGTGCTTGCCTGCCGTGGAATTGAGATTGATCTTGCCTTTGCGGAGTTTGAGTTGCCTAATCGTTTTCACCTCTTGGGTTTCGGCTTTTTATGTCGGCTAGTTAGCCGTTCTGCCCCAACAGGTAACTACTTATTATAAAAAACTATCTAACGGATATAGGGTAATGATCTCTGAAGAACCAAGATTAACAAGTCCCAAAGAGGTGCGCGCGCTGCTCGAAAAGCTCGACCATCGTCCGAATAAAGGGCTGGGCCAGAACTATCTGATCGATGCAAACATTCTCGATATCATTGCGTCGACGGCGGAGATTGCGCCAACGGAGTCGGTACTGGAGATCGGTCCGGGGCTGGGCGCACTGACGGAGCGGATACTTCCGCTGGCGCGGGCGCTGACCTGTATCGAAAAAGATCCGACGATGGTGAACTATCTGAAATCGCGGTTTTCCAATTTTACGCTGATCGAAGAGGATGCGCTGGATGTGGATCTGGAGGAGCTGTTTGCCGGTGGGATCAGCAAGGTCGCGGCGAACCTGCCATATTCTGTGGCGAGCCGTCTGATGGTCGATATCGCTGAGTGTGAGCATCGTCCGGAGCTGATGTCGCTCACGATTCAGAAAGAGGTGGCGGACCGCCTGACGGCTGGGCCGGGGAATAAGGATTACGGTGTGCTCGGCATTCTGACCGGGGCCTTTTATGAAAACTCGCTCGTGAAAAAGATCAGCCCCACCTGTTTTCTTCCGCCGCCCAAGGTTTGGTCGGCCGTGGTGAAGATGGAGCGGCGGGCTGTTCCGATCGTAGACGAAGAAACCTATCCAACCTTTAAGAAGCTGGTGAAGCACTGCTTCTCGCAGCGCCGGAAGCAGATTGGAACGATTCTTAATCGGCTCGATATTTCTCCGGTCGATGCACTGCTGGCGGACGTAGGCATTCTACACACCGAGCGCCCCGAGATGATTGAAATTGAACGCTGGGCCGCACTGGCGTGCCTGCTTTCCTAACATTGGAGGTAGAAGTTATGATGAAGCTGAAAACTGGTTTGATCAAAATCCTGCTGCTCACGGCTTCGGCTGTAGCGGTGCAGGCGGAGGATGAGCTATCCCCCGAAAAACAGATATCTGCAACGGCATCAATTCCTTCCAAGGACGTGCGCGTAAATTCAATCGGCTATAAACCGGCACTCGCAAAACGAGCCACAGTGATGGGCGATCACGGGAACGCGGAATGGAGTATTCGTTCTTGTGCCGATGATTCCTCCGTCCTCTCGGGAAAACTTTCTTCCGCCGTTGTAACCTCCGACAGCAAGGAGACCGTGCAGGTGGTCGATTTTTCTGCGCTGACTGCGCCGGGAAGCTACTATTTGAACGTTGAAGGCGTGGGTAAATCCGTTCCTTTCCGTGTGGCGGATGAGGTGTATAACGATTCGCTTGAGCTCCAGATGGCCGGGCTGTATGGCTTGCGCTGCGGTATGGCGGTGAGCATCAGCCACGGCGGAAATATCTTTCAACATGATGTCTGCCACACGGCTGACGGCAAAATGGATTATGTCGGCGGCACCGGAACCATCGACGGAACAGGCGGCTGGCACGATGCCGGCGACTACGGAAAATATATGGTTAACGCCGCGTTTTCTATGGGGGTGATGCTGAAAGGCTGGGAACATTTTTCCAATCAGCTCGTTCATGTAAAGCTCCCGATTCGCGAAACCGGCGGCTCCTTTCCGGATTTCCTCGACGAGATGAAATATGAACTCGACTGGATGCTCAAAAATGCGGCGGTGTATGGCGATGGGCGCATTCCGCACAAGCTGACACGAGTCGACTTTTCCGGGATGGTGATGCCGTCAACAGACAAAGAAGACCGCTATTGGGTGCCGTACAGCTCTGCCGCTACTGCGGGTTTCACTGCGGTGATGGCGCAGGCCGCGCGTATCTATCGTCCATACGATGCCGCCTATGCCGATAGGCTGCAGGGGGAAGCCGATAAAAGCTACGCCTGGCTGCAGGCGCATCCGGAGCGACATGATCCGGATCAAGCGGCTTTCAGTACCGGCGGATATGGATCTTCGGATAGCGATGACCGTCTTTGGGCCGCCGCTGAAATGTGGGAAACCACCGGGTCGCCGGAAGCGCTTGCGGATTTTGAAAAGCGGGCATCGTCGGCCAGACGGAAAATTGAACTGAGCTGGGGCTGGAGCAATCTGGGTAATCTGGGCATGTTCGCCTATCTGTCGTCCGAGCGGAAAGGAAAAAACGCTGACCTGGAAAAGGCGGTGCGGCAAGAGGTGATCTCGACGGCGGACTCCGTGATCGATTTGGCGGACAAACAAGGGTTTGGTCGTGGCTTGGATCGCTATTTCTGGGGCTGTAACGGTTCGGTAGCGCTTCAGGGGATGGTGCTCCGAGCGGCGCATAAAGAGACGCATGAGCAAAAGTATCTGGACGGTGCAATCGATCAGATCAGCCATCTCTATGGACGGAATACCTACAACCGTTCGCAGGTGACGGGCGAGGGGATTAACCCACCCATGCATCCGCATCATCGGCCGTCAGAGGCGGATGGGATCAGCGATCCTTGGCCGGGGCTTCTCGTGGGCGGCGGTTGGCCGACTGCAACCGACTGGAAGGATGAGATGGAAAGCTATGAAACCAACGAGATTGCCATCAACTGGACCGCAGCAATGGTCTACCTCTTGGGCATGTTTTCAGAGTCGAATAGCGAATGACGGGTTAAACCAATCTGAAAGCATCCTTTTTGGCAATCCAGCGTTCAAGATTGCCGTCCGGTGTGGCGTATGGAAGGTAGAGTTCATCCGACAACTCGGCGATAAGTTGATTGCGGCGGTCGATGCTTCGGGCGTCGGATCGCTTTTCGGTGAAGGGGGAGAGAATCAGCATGCGGCCTGTATCGAGGGCCGGTTTCCATTCCTTGGAAATGCGCATGTGGTCGATTTCGCGGGCGGGGCAGGGGATAATGTTCGCCTTTCCGTTCAGAAGCAGGCGCAGGCATTCCTTTTCCACTGGGGAGTGGAAACCGCTGATGACCGTCATGGAGGGATCGGCGGCCCATTCCTTGAATCGGTCATAGGCTTCGAGGATTTTATCGGCGGGACATTTTCGCGAACAAAGCAAACCGGTTTTTGTGCGTTTCAGCAAAGCGGCGTTGCCAATGGCGGCAACGGACAGGCCGTTGATCTGGATGGACTGGACCAGGTTCATTTTTTACCCACGAATCTTTATGGCCACGATAAACACAAGAAATCGCAAAATAAGCGGATTTTACAGATTTGAACAATTCATTTTTCAGCTTGTTTCGGCTTTTTAGGTTTTTTTGCGGAAAGCACCTTGAAGTTTTCGCCCGTGACAACCGGTCTTCCTGTCTGTTTTTCTATATCTTTCCGGGTTCTCCCGGCAACAGCGCCGCCGTCACGGGCATCTCTAGCTAACGGAAGCATTCCATTGGAATCCCTATCCCGATGCAATTCCGTAGTCGTTGCCTCGGCCAACATGGTTAGGATCAACTCAATATCCGTCATGTGATCACGGAGGTTTTCCCGTTCGAGGGATTTTACCTGCTTGTAGTCTTCAACATTCAGATCGAAAGCCCCCTGCATGATCTCGTTGGTCAGGATGGCGTACTCCAATGCAGTCCGAGCGCCGCGCTCCTTCCATTCATCGGTCAAATCCTGCCGGACGGCAATCCCCCGCAGACGCTTGTCAATCCATGACTTCGGGTAGCCCTTCTTCTCGTAAAGCTCCTTCATCCGACCCATGGCCAGTTCAGGATTTTCTATCTCGTCAATACGTTCCTTGCCCACACGCGCCAGCCAGCGCTTGAGCGGCTCGACTTTAGGCGAAGGAATCGACTGTATAATCCGGAACAAGGTTTCGGTATTGGCGCAGTCGGTCGCATAAAACTTACCGTCATTGGATTGCATTTTCAGTTGTCCGATTTTTTCGGACAACTGGTCATATCCTTCCTGCAACAGCTTCTTCTTTAGGTCATTCCAATATTTGCGCGGGCGATCACCGCCGACCAGCGCCTGAACAACGTCAATGATCGAAAACCACCATTCTCCCTCGTGAAATGCTTTGCGAATCGGACTGCCCTCGAAAAGGGCCAATTTGTTATCGTTTTCTTTGCTCATAAAACAACTCCCTTCAACTGTCCGATTTTTTCGGACGGTTCGCCCCCTCCTTGCCGATTTCGATCATATAGGTGACCTCAACGAAATGATCTTCCACCCGCTGGCCGCTGTTGAAACAGGCGGTA
>CAYOBH010000033.1:0-20411 GCA_964402125.1 uncultured Verrucomicrobiota bacterium | reverse complement strand
TCCGGGCCTTACCAAGCAGTCGCAGCTCTTCCTCGACCAGATCGGCCATCCGACGCCTCCATTGGTTGCGCTGAATGCCTATCTGCATTTCGCGACGATCTACGGGCGCAGTCCGGTTGGATTGCCCATGCCGACGATTTTGAAGAATCCCAGCCATCCGGAATGGAACGAGGAAATGAACACCGCCCTTCAGGAACTGGCTTGGAAAACGGTCATCAACTATCCGCTCAGCGGGGTTAAGGCGACGACGGTTTCTGAAACCAAAACCGTCAGCACTCCTGCGCCCACCAGCGTAGTCAAGGCGGCGACTGTTCCGGAAGGCAAAACCATGTTCTACGCCTCCCACAGCCTGATGTGGGATGTTCCGCCATACTTAGCAGAGATCGTTGAAGCCTCCGGGATCAAGAACCACAAGCTCAATATTCAGTCGATGGGCTTCTCGCGCACCTCGCAGTTCTGGGACCAGGCCGAAGCGCAGAGCCAGGCCAAGCAGGCCCTGCAGGCCGGCAAGACCGACGTGTTCGTCATGTCGCCCATGGACATGCCCGACGTCGGCGTTGAGGGCTTTGTCATGATGGGTGTGTTGCAGAATCCAGACATGCGCTTCTACGTCCAAAACAACTGGGCGGGATTCAACAACGACGGACAGAAGGCACGCGAGTCGATGATGATGATGGGCCAGCTCAAGACTTGGGACCAGAGCACCTTGGAAGACCTCAAGACGCTGAACACCACCTGTGAAAAGGCCTTCGAGGACCAAGTGAAGGAAATCAATGCAAAGCTGGGCCGCGAAGCGCTCTTCATTATTCCGACCTCCCAGGCCAATACGGAACTCCGTGAGCGGATCATCCGCGGCGAGTTTCCGGGCCTTACCAAGCAGTCGCAGCTCTTCCTCGACCAGATCGGCCATCCGACGGTTCCGCTGGTTACGCTGAATGCCTATCTGCATTTCGCGACGATCTACGGCCAGAGCCCGGTTGGACTGCCGATGCCGTCGAAGCTGAAGGCCGCCAACAATCCGGAATGGGACGAGGACTTCAACCGCGCCCTTCAGGAACTGGCGTGGAAAATCGTCACCAACTATCCGCTCAGCGGTGTTAAAGCGAACTAATTGATTCCAACCCATTAATAAGGAGAGAGGCTCCCGTTTACCGGAAGCCTCTTTTTTATGGACGAGCTGACGAACCCACCTCGAACAACTTCCGAGAAATCAAAGCGTAGAACGCTGCATATCTTTTGGCTGCTCTGTCGTTTTGTATTGTCAGCCGATTTGCCGGATGGGGTTGGACACGTCGGTTGGTCTGCATTTTGACGAGAAATCAGAAAGGATCGGGGGATGAAGAGAGTATGGGAAAAAACGGTATTTCCGTTTTGTTTTTCAGCGGTTGCAGCGTTGCTTTTGACAGGATGCGTGTCGGGCGGCCAAGAACCGCGTATGCTCGAAATTAAGAGCAGGCCCTCCACTCATGACCCGGTTCTGATCAAACAGAACGACACCTATTATCTCTTCTGCACCGGTGGAAACATTCCGATCTGGACATCCACCAACATGGTGGAATGGACGCGCCAAGGCACCGTATTTGAGACACTCCCCGAATGGGTTAAAGAAGAACTCCCGCGCACAGAAGAAGCTTGGGCCCCGGATATTTCCTACTTTAACGGGCGTTACCACCTCTACTATTCCCTCTCCAGTTTCGGCGTGAATGAGTCGGCCATCGGACTGGCTGTAAACCGAACACTCGACCCCGAAAGCCCCGACTATAAATGGGAAGATCGCGGCATGGTGATCCGCTCGCGGCCCGAGGAAACCGACTTTAATGCGATCGACCCCAATATTATTGTAATTGACGAAGACAACGTCTGGCTTTCCTGGGGCAGCTTCTGGGGAGGAATCATGATCCGGAAGATTGATCCGGCAACCGGAAAAGCATCGAAGGAAGATGCATCCACTTATGCCATTGCCAGCCGACCGCGGGAACTCGAACACCGAACACCCCCCACCGAGGGCGCCATAGAGGCACCGTTTATTATTCAGCGCGACGGATATTTTTATCTATTTGCCTCGTATGACTTCTGCTGCCGGGGAGTCAACAGCACATACAATATACGCGTGGGCCGCTCGAAAAACATTACGGGCCCCTACCTCGACAAGGACGGAATCTCCATGAACGATGGCGGCGGAAGCATGCTCCTTCAGGCCACAACGCCCAATTGGAAAGGTCCAGGCCATGAAGCGATCTTCCGTGAAGACGGACAGGACTATCTGGTTTTTCACGCTTATGCTGGAAATAACGGTCGCGTTCGACTACATATATCAACTCTTGTCTGGGAAAAAGGGTGGCCTCGGGCCGCGCTGCTTCCATAAATAAGGAAACTCACTTGATTGACAAAGCTGTATGAACTGAAACACACTCAATAGTTGGTTTGAATGGGGGACCATCTGACCAGCTCAAACTACCAAAACAGGGAGAAGAAAATGAAAAACCACAACAAATTCCTGCTGGCACTGGGTATAACCGGACTGGCATCACTCGGGGCTCAAGCCCAGAATCCGCTCATCATGGACCAATTCACTGCCGACCCCTCGGCCCATGTATTCAACGGAAGGGTCTACGTCTATCCTTCCCACGACATTCCGGCTCCGGAAGGCGTACGGCAAGACTGGTTCTGCATGGAGGATTACCACGTCTTCTCGTCAGAAAACCTGATCGATTGGACGGACCACGGCGTTATGTTCAACCAGACCAACGTCACCTGGCTGAATGGTAGGAAAGGGTACGATATGTGGGCACCGGACTGCGTGGAAAAAGACGGTACCTACTATTTCTATTTCCCGGTCGGCGGGCGGACCGGCGTGGCGACCTCCCCGACGCCCACCGGCCCGTGGAAAGTTCTCGACAAGCCGGTGGACGGTCCGCGTGGAATCGATCCGTGCGTGTTCAAGGATGACGATGGTTCCTACTACATGTTTACCGGCGGCATCTCGGTCGGCAAGCTCAGGGACAACATGGTGGAGGTGGAAAATGAGCAGGGTCAAATTGGTCAGAAAAGCATTAATAATCTGCCGAGGTCCGGCCTCATCGAAGGCTCCTGGGCCTTCAAGCGGAACGGAAAATATTACCTGACCTATCCCCATGCGGTTACAGAGAATGGAAAGCAAGCCGAACGTCTCGAATATGCCATGGCCGACAACGTCTGGGGACCGTATACCTGGATGGGCGTCATTACCGATCAAAGCAAGAGCGGTTGCTGGACTCAGCACCATTCCATTCTGGAGTACAAGGGCCAATGGTACCTGTTCAACCACGACATGGATCTTTCGCCGGACTTCGACAAAAACCGCTCGATCCACGCTGACTTCCTCTATTTCAATGAAGACGGCACCATCCAGAAGGTGATCCCCACCCTGCGCGGTGTCGGTACGCCCAGCGCGAAAAGCAAGCTGCAGATCGACCGCTACAGCGCCATCAGTGAAAACGGTGCCAAGGTCGACTACATCAACCGCGAAGACACCTTCAAGGGTTGGAAAACGATCATGACCGAAGAAAAGGCGTGGATCAAATTTGACCGTGTCGACTTCGGCAAGAAAGACCTGAAGTCGGTCACCGTCCAAGCCAGCTCTGCCGAAGGTGCAACCGTTGAAATCCGCCTCGGGAAAGAGGACGGCACGCTGCTGACCACCGTTGAAATTCCGAAGGGTGAAGAGATGAAGGCAGCAACTGCCGCACTCAAGACCATTCCGGAAGGCGAAAAGGATCTCGTCGTTGTCCTGACCAAGGGCAAAGCCGAAATCGACTGGGTCAGCTTTGAATAAGCGCTGCTTATTTTAATTCCGCAAGGGAGGTTCTCAAAAGGGACCTCCCTTTTAGTTTCATTACAGGTTGGCCGCACGTAAAACGATCCGCTATACCAGCGCGCATGCATTCGATAGAAGAGAAAGAAAACGCACTGCTTCAAGCGCTTAAACAGCATCCAAAACTGGCGATTGCCTATTCCGGCGGCGTGGATTCCACCTATTTGGCCGCCTGTGCACACGAGGCTCTGGGAGAGAATGCCATCCTCATTATCGCCGATTCGCCGTCGATTCCTCGCGAGGAGTTGGCCGAAGCCATCGCCATGGCCGAGAAGTACGGGTGGAACCTCCGCGTCATCCAAACCCGCGAGCATGAAAATGAAGCCTACCTGCAAAATAAAGGCGACCGTTGCTTTCACTGCAAGAATGAACTCTTCAGCCGAATGAAGGCCGTGCTGGATGCATCCGCCGGCCTTGTGCTTGCGCATGGTGCTATTGAAGATGATAAGGGCGATATCCGCCCAGGAATGCAGGCTGCAGCCGATCATGAGGTGATTGCTCCGCTGCAAGACGCTGGTCTCTATAAAAGCGAAATCCGCGCACTGAGCGAACGACGCGGCCTGCCGACCGCCCGCAAAGCCTCCTTTGCCTGCCTCGGTTCGCGCTTCCCCACCGGAACGCGTATTGAGTTGGAGGCGATGGCGCAGGTGGAGCGAGCTGAAAACATTCTGCGTGAACACGGCTATCGCCAATACCGAATCCGCCACCACGACACCTTATGCCGGATCGAAATTGATCCGCTCGATTTTAACAAACTCATGAGCGAACGTACCGAACTGGTCGCCGCCATCAAAGAAACCGGCTACCGCTTTGTAACCCTCGACCTCAACGGTTACACGATGGGATCAAGCGCATAGGCCGAACTATCCAGTTAGTCCAGATAAGGAATCGTCAAAATTTCGGCCTTTTCTTTGCCGATGGCAACGGTGTGCTCAAAGTGTGCGGAAGGTTGACGATCGGCAGTGATTACTGTCCAGCCGTCGCCCAGTGTTTGGGTTCGGTGAATACCGAGGTTAATCATCGGCTCAATGGCAAACGTCATGCCCGATTTAAGGACAGGACCTCTTCCGGGCGGGCCATAGTTTTTAATCTGCGGTTCTTCGTGCATTTCGCGACCAATTCCATGGCCGACAAAGTCCCGCACCACCGAATATCCGGCGCCTTCTGCCAACGATTGAACCGCATGAGAAATATCGGAAAGGCGGTTACCTTCCACCGCTTTTGCAATGGCAACTTCAAGACAGATCCGGGTCACATCCAATAAGCGCTGCCACTCCGGATGAATAGTTCCGGCCGCAACTGTAGTCGCAGTATCGCCAACAAAACCGCCGTAGGTCAGACCAAAATCAATACTCACCACATCACCGTCGCGAATAACTCGTCGCCCGGGAATGCCATGAACAACCTCTTCATTGATCGATGCACAGATATGCCCAGGGTAACCGTGGTAACCGTAGAATGTGCAGACGCCGTCCTCTTTTCGGGCAAGTTCTGCGGCATATTCATCCAGCTCAGCCGTCGTGACGCCGGGTGCCACTTTAGCGGCTACCTTATGAAGAATTGTTGCCGTTTTACGGGCACTGATGCGCATGGCCTTCAGTTCGGAGGCATTCTTAATAATGATGCCTTTACGCCGGGACATGATTATGCCAACTGCTCCATTACATCAGCACGAACGTCAGCTATGCTTTGATCGGCATTCACCTCTCGAACAAGCCCCTTTTCGGCATAAAAGCCAATCAACGGGGCGGTCTGCTCAGCATAAACGGAAAGGCGATTCAGAATGGTTTCTTCGTTATCATCCGAACGTTGTATGAGCGCGGTGGAATCGTTATCGCACACTTCACCGTTTTTCGGCGGATTATAGAGCATATGGTAGACTGCTCCGCACTTCGGGCAGGAACGCCGACCGGAGAGCCGTTTGACAATGACTTTATCGGGACATCGCAGCAGAATCACACGTTCAATCGTGCCGTTTTCAGAGGCAATGAGTTCATCCAGTTTTTGAGCCTGAACCAGCGTTCTCGGAAACCCGTCGAGCAGGAAATTCACCGATCCATCGGTGTTCGAAATCAGGTCGCGGATCATTCCAACGACCACGTCGTCGGGAACAAACTTCCCCTGCTCCATCAGCGCTTTTGCTTCAAGCCCCAGCGGAGTCTGTTCTTTTATCTGCGCACGAAGGAGATCGCCCGTTGAAACGTGACGATATCCCTTTTCGGACAAGACTTCTGCGACAGTGCCCTTCCCTGCACCAGGAGGTCCCAAAAGAACTACCGCGTTCATCGTCTACCGCGCATCTTACCTTTTTTGAGGAACCCATCATAGTGGTGCATCAGCAGGTGCGATTCGACCTGACGCATGGTATCGAGCATCACCCCGACAATAATCAAGAGACTGGTACCGCCAAAAAATTCAGCGATTGTCCAGTGAACATTAAATGTTTTATTCATGATGTTCGGCAGAATCGCAATCACCGCAAGGAAAACTGCACCAGCCAACGTCAGACGCGTCATTGCACGGTCCAGATAGTCGGCGGTCGGCCGCCCCGGACGAATACCCGGAACATATCCACCCCGACGCTTAAGGTCATCTGCGATCTGTACTGGATTAAACTGCGTCGCAACCCAGAAGTAGGAGAAGAACAGAATCATTAGAGCAAATAGGAATAGATACATATTGGAGAGAGGGAAAGACTGAGCCCACTCTTTTGCACCTTGCCAAGGCATCCAGCCGGCAACCGCTGGAATAACCTGAAGAATTACCGAACCAAAGATAATCGGCATCACCCCGGAATAATTCACACGCAGAGGAAGGTGCTGCGTTCCTCCCTGCATCGGCTTACGCCCAACCATACGTTTTGCAAACTGTACAGGCACTTTCTGCTGAGCCTGCGTAATCGCAACAACCGCGAGAACGACGGCAAAGATCAGTGCTAACATACATACAATATGGAACGGACCGATCAGAGCGCCATCGCCAGTGGCCTGAGTGAAAACCAACCCGACAGCAGCGGGGAGACTGCTGACAATATTGATGGTAATAATTAAAGAAATACCATTCCCGATTCCTCGGGATGTAATCTGCTCCCCAATCCACATCAACAACAGCGAACCCGTTACCAGAGAAACAATACACAGCAGGAAAAACCCAATCGGATTAACCTGAACCACGTTCGCTGGCAGTCCCCAATAGGTTCCGGTGTTTAAAGCAACCGCCATAAAGCCCGCCTGCACGGCACAGATAACTACCGTCAGATAACGGGTATACTGGGTAATTTTTTGGTGGCCCACATCGCCTTCGCGTCTCAGTTTTTCAAGATAAGGAATCACACCGCTCATCAGCTGAATAATAATCGATGCACTGATATAGGGCATAATACCCAGTGTTCCGATCGAACACTTCATCATAGCGCCGCCGCTGAAGAGGTTCATGAGTCCCAGCAGACCGTCGCCAGTACGGCCTCCAGATGCAGAGACCCATGATTCAATAATGGAAGCACTTACACCGGGAACCGGAACAGAAACGATCAGTCTGCAAATAAACACGAGGCCCAGAGTGAACAAAATTCGACTCCGGAGCTCCTTAATCTTAAACGTATTGAGAAACGCGGAAAGCATGGCTGTGGGCCTTTCGTTGGTTAGACGACTTCGCAGGTGCCGCCTGCAGCTTCGATTTTTTCTTTAGCGGAGGCAGAGAAAGCATTGACCTTTACGCTCAGCTTCTTTTCCACATCACCGTTACCTAAAATCTTCACCGCATCAAAACGGCCGTTCGCCAGCCCTTTTTCCTTCAGGAGCTCGATGGTTACTTCGGTGCCGTCCTCAAACACGTTGAGCGCATCCAAATTAACCCCGACCACTTCCTTCCGGGTAAAGTTTTTGAAGCCGCGTTTCGGCAACTTACGTACCAAGGGCATCTGGCCCCCTTCAAACAACGGCTTATGCTTGGCACCCTTACGGGCATATTGACCTTTGTGACCACGTCCGGCGGTCTTGCCTTTTCCGGAAGCATGCCCGCGACCCACACGCATTTTACGGTGGTTGGACCCTTTTGGCGATTGGAGTGTATGCAAATCCATAACTAAATCCTCTTACTTGATTAGCCCTTGCGAAGCGCAAGTGCCTCTTCCTTGGAACGCAGTTTTTCTAAGGCGTTCATCGTTGCTTTGGTGACGTTTATATGGTTGTTACTGCCCAGCGATTTTGAAAGGACATCACGAACCCCTGCTAGCTCAAGCACCGCACGGCATGGGCCACCAGCAATAACACCGGTACCTTCAGAAGCCGGGCGAATTAACACCTGCGCACCACCGAATTTGCCCATTGAATCGTGCGGTACCGTGGTTCCGCGCATGGTAACCGTCTGAAGATTACGCTTGGCAGTATCCCCTGCTTTGCGAATGGCATCTGCCACTTCCGAAGCCTTACCGAGTCCATACCCCACACGCCCTTTGTGATCACCGACCACAACCAGAGCACCGAAGCTGAAGCGACGACCCCCTTTTACCACTTTTGAGTTGCGGCTGATATGAACCACACGTTCTTCAAATTCCGGCTTTTCCCGGACTTCCTGCTGCTCGTCACGGCGACCTTTGCGCCCCCGTCCGCCACCTTCGCGGCGGCCCTTGCGTTCTTCATTACGCTCATTACGTTCTTCTGCCATTAGGAAACTCCTTGGATGCCTAGAATTTAAGTCCCGCCTCGCGGGCGCTATCTGCAAGTGCCCGGAAGTTGCTACCGAATGCGAATCCGCCACGGTCAAATACAACCGCTTCGATTCCCTTGCCCTTAGCGGCTTCCGCTGCCTTGGAACCCAGGGCCTTAGCGGCCTCCGCATTTTTTCCGTTAATCGAAACACCCACCAGCGTCAGGCGGGCATCATCATCGATAAACTGAACTTCGAGGCGCTTATTGGAACGGAAAACGACCATACGCGGACGCGCTGCCGTGCCTTTAACCTTATTGCGCACTCGGAAGTGGCGACGAATTCTCAAATCTTTTTTGCTTTTAGTACTCATGATTATGCAACCGCCTTACCTTCCTTACGGCGAATCTTTTCACCCACGTAGCGTACGCCCTTGCCCTTATACGGTTCTGCCGGTGCGTAGTCGCGGATACGGGCCGCAACCTGACCAACCAGTTGCTTGTCGATTCCTTCAACAGAAACAGTCGTTCCGTTCTTGACCTCAACCGCAATGCCCTCTGGGATCGAATAGTTGATGTCATGCGAATAACCGAGCGAAAGAATAACTTCCTTCCCCTTTAACTGCGCTTTATACCCGACGCCTTCAATGGAGAGTTCTTTTTTATATCCCTGACTCACGCCGATAATCATGTTTTTGATGAGGCTGCGGACCGTTCCGAACATGGCCTTGCCGTGCTTTGAGTCGTCGGTACGGGAAACAAAAACACTGTTACCTTTCACTGCGACCGCTATGCAGGTCGGCGCGGTGTAAGCGCATTCGCCCTTTGCCCCCTTAACCGTCACGGTCTGACTCTTTACCTCAACGGTCACACCGTCGGGAATTAATACCGATTGTTTACCAATTCTTGACATAATAACTTAACTCCGCGTTGCCTACCAGATGTAGCAGAGGACCTCGCCCCCAATGTGCTTTCCCCTGGCTTCATTGTCGGTCATTACTCCTGCAGATGTACTCAGGATCGCCAGACCGATTCCGCCCAGAACTCGCGGAATCTCTTCGGCATCGACATATTTGCGGCAGCTGGGCTTGCTGATGCGGCGAAGCCCCTGAATGACCGGCTCACGGTCAATCGTATACTTGAGGAAAAGGTTCAGGACACTTTTGCCCTCGTTGTTTTCCACGGTGTAATCTTTAATAAACCCTTCGGCCTTGAGGATGCGCGAAATCTCACTCTTCATTTTTGAGTGCGGCATCTGCACCACTTTCTTTTCGGCCATGTTCGCGTTACGAATGCGGGTCAACATATCGGCGATTGGATCTGATAATACCATTTCTTAAACCTTTCTTAGTTGCCCGTTGCAAACGGCATTCCCATGAGCGTCAGAAGCTCCTTGGCTTCCGCGTCGGACGTGGCGGAGGTGACAAATGTAATGTCCATGCCGTGCGTTTGTTTAACCCTGTCCGGATCGATTTCCGGGAACACAATCTGTTCCTTCAGGCCCATTGAATAGTTACCCTTTCCGTCGAACGACTTTCCGGAAATTCCACGGAAGTCGCGAATACGCGGCAACGCAATATTAACCAGACGATCCATAAATTCATACATCCGGTCTCCACGCAGAGTTACCCGCGCGCCGATCGGCATACCTTCACGCAACTTAAAGTTGGATACGCTCTTCTTGGCTTTCGTAATGACAGCCTTTTGACCGGTGATCTTGCCGAGGTCTTCGGCCAGCGCGGTCAGTGTATCGCGATCGTAAGAGAGCGATACACAGAGATTGAGCACTATCTTCTTCAGTGCGGGAACCTGCATTTTGTTCGAATAGCCCTGGCTTTTCATCAGCTTAGGCGCTATCGCATCTTTATATTTTGTTTTCAGTGTTGGGGCCATTGCACCCTTCCTCCAAAATTACGGTTCCATTCCTTGGAACGGTTACTTCGATACCTTCAGATTAGAAATCGCGATCGGGGCTTCCTTTTCAACGATCCCGCCCTGGGGGTTGTCCTGAGTCTTCCTCAGGTGTTTCTTTACTAACTTCAAACCTTCGACATAGGCTCGACCCGCACGGAGATCAAGCTCCAGCACCTTGCCGCTCTTGCCTTTGCCTTTGCCGGCGATGACTTGTACACTATCGCCCTTTTTAATATGACATTTTCTCATGATGAATCTCCTTGGCGACTACAATACTTCGGGCGCCAGCGAAACCAGCTTCATGAAATCGTTATCGCGAAGTTCGCGGGCGACTGGTCCGAAGATACGGGTACCGCGAGGGTTCTTATTGTCATCGATAATCACCGCTGCATTACTGTCGAAACGCAAGCAGGATCCATCAGCACGGCGGATCATGCTTTTCGTACGAACCACAACGGCTTTGACGACATCCCCTTTTTTCACCATGCCGTTCGGCTGGGCTTCTTTAACGGAAACGCGAATGACATCGCCAACGCGAGCCACTCTACTCTTTGTGCCGAGAATACGGATGCACATTACACTGCGTGCGCCCGAGTTGTCGGCAACTTTCAAACGTGTTTGTTCCTGAATCATCGCTTCTTCCCTTTACTTGGCCGATTCCGCAACGACATCCACCAATCGCCAGCGCTTCAAGCGGCTGAGCGGGCGGGTTTCCATGACACGAACCACGTCGCCAACCTTAGCGCGGTTTTCCTCGTCGTGGGCGTAAACCTTTTTCGATACACGAATTTCCTTTCCGTAGAGCGGATGGCGTATACGACGCTCGATCAATACGACGATCGTCTTATCGCCGCTCTTACTGGAAACGCGGCCTTCGCGGGTCTTTCTGAGATTTCTATTGCTCTCTGCCATGACCTCTATCCTTCAACTTTCTTTTGATTCTGGATGGTCTTAATACGGGCCACCGTACGGCGCAATTCTTTGATGCGCGCCGGATTTTCCAGCTGACCGGAAACCTGTTGAAGTTTCAGATTAAACTGCTCCTTCTTGATTTCCTCAAACTGGTGGCCCAGTTCTTCCACCGTCATTTCTTTTAATTCCTTAACCTTCATGGCTCATCCCCGGGGGTTAATCGTGAGTGTGCCGCTGAACAAAACGGGTACGGACCGGTAGCTTGGTGGATGCGAGGCGCAAACACTCTTTGGCCAACGATTCTGGAACCCCGTCTATTTCGAAGAGCATGGTTCCGGGCTTAACAACGGCGACCCAAGAGTCCACTCCGCCTTTCCCTTTACCCATACGTACTTCCAACGGCTTCTTTGTAATCGGTTTGTCGGGGAAAATGCGGATCCACAACTTCCCTTTACGTTTCATTGCACGGTTTGCAGCGACACGGCACGCTTCAATCTGGATCCCTTTTATCCAGCCGCGTTCCAGCGCCTGAAGACCATACTCTCCATAGGCCAGCGAATTTCCTGCCTGCGCAAGACCGCGGCGAGAACCGCGCTGGACCTTCCTGTATTTAACTCGTTTCGGCATCAAAGGCATGGTTCAAACTCCTAGGCTTTTTTTTCCTGTTCGCGGCAGATCCACACTTTCACACCAATGACACCAGCAACGGTATTGGCGCGGGCCGTTCCGTAATCGATGTCGGCACGGAGCGTGTGCAGCGGAATTTTGCCTTCTTTATAACTTTCAGTACGCGCAATTTCCGCACCCCCCAAACGACCGCCAACCCGAATCTTGATGCCCAATGCACCATTGTCCATGGCCATCTGAATCGCACGCTTCATGGCGCGTCGGTAAGAAACACGACGTTCCAGCTGCGTGGCCACGTTAGCGGCCACCAAGGTGGCATCAAGATCTGGAGAACGAACTTCGGTAATCTCAATATAGATCTCCTTGTTCGTGATTTTGGAAAGCACTTCGCGAAGCTTATCAATGTCTTCACCTTTGCGTCCAATCACCAGACCAGGGCGTGCACTCTTAATGGTCACGCGGATACGGTTTGCATAGCGCTCAATGTAGATATCCGAGACAGCCGCGTCTTTAAGACGATCGGCAACCAGTTCACGGATGTCGGTGTCTTCCTTGAGCATGGCGCCGAAATCACGCTTTTCCGCATACCAGCGGGAACGCCAGTCTTTGGTTAATGCGAGCCTCAGCCCAATAGGATTTACTTTCTGACCCAAAGTGGTCTCCTTTCGTCGACTACGGAGTGTCGGTTATAATTACAGTTATATGGCTCGTCTTTTTCTGAATCGGACTAGCCATGCCACGGGCACGCGGACGAAATCGCTTCATCATCGGTCCGCCATCCACAATGGCGTTTTTTACATACAAGCCTTCCACCAGCAGTCCTTCATTATTCTCTGCATTGGCAATCGCCGATTTAAGGGTCTTGCCGATTTGGACCGCTGCTTTGCGGGCGTTAAACTCGGTAATGCGTAATGCATCTGCAACCGGCAACCCCTTAATCTGGTTTGCCAAGTCACGCGCCTTGGTAGGCGACATTCTCACATATTTGGTTGTTGCTGACACTTCCATGGTGTTTTCACTCTCATTTGGTCCACGGTGTAAAGAGCGGACAGTTTATGTATTTGCATTTCGAAATCCAGCGATTTCAGCAAAAAACTACTTTTCCGTCGCCATACCGTGAGATTTGAATGCTCGGGTAGGTGAAAATTCACCCAGTTTGTGCCCGACCATGTTTTCCGTAACAAACACCGGAACGAAAACTTTGCCGTTGTGAACATTGAACGTGTGCCCCACGAACTCCGGAACAACAATCGATCCGCGCGCCCAGGTTTTAATCCCAGTCTTACGACCGGATTCTTCCATCTGGCGAACCTTTTTGACCAGTTTCAGGTCAACGTATGGGCCTTTTTTAAGGGAACGTGCCATAACTATTTCTTCCTCCGTTCAACGATATACTTGTTGCTTTGCTTGCCCTTGTCGCGGGTACGTTTGCCCTTGGCGAGCAAGCCCCACGGAGACTGCGGATGACCCCCACCGGAAGTACGGCCTTCACCACCACCCATCGGATGGTCAACCGGGTTCATGGCAACACCGCGAACGGTCGGGCGAATCCCCAGCCATCGTTTACGGCCCGCTTTACCCATCACAATGTTGTCGTGCTCCACATTACCCACACGGCCAATGGTCGCCAAGCAGTTGGTGCGGATGCGGCGAATTTCGCCAGACGGCATCTTTATGTTTGCGAAATCGGCTTCAAGAGACATCAGCTGTGCGGATGTACCAGCGGAACGAACCAGCTGGCCGCCCTTTCCAGCAACCAACTCAATATTGTGCACGGCCATACCCACCGGAATGTTTCCCAGCGGAAGCGCATTGCCTAAAGAAGGCTCCGCATCCGGGCCGGAAACAACAGTTGCGCCAACCTGAAGTCCGGCTGGTGCAATGATGTAGCGTTTTTCGCCGTCTGCATAGTTCAGCAGAGCGATACGCGCAGAACGGTTAGGATCATACTCAATCCCGACAACCTTGGCGGGAATGCCAAACTTGTCGCGCTTGAAGTCGATGATGCGGTAGCGGCGTTTATGGCCGCCCCCACGATGCCGCACGGAAATACGTCCCGCACTGTTACGACCGGCATTACTTTTCTTTGCCTTCACCAAAGAGCGCTCAGGCGACTTCTTGGTGATTTCAGCAAAGTCGGACAACACCATGTGCCGGCGGCTCGGCGTTGTCGGCTTGTATAATTTCAAACCCATTAGATTCTAACTCCTTATATCAGGTTAATGCTGTCTTCAGCATTCAGTGTAACGATCGCACGTTTCCATGCAGCCGTCTCCCCAGCATGAGCGGTGCGCTGACGCTTCTTCTTGCCTTTTCGGCTCATCGTATTGACGGCCATAACCCGGACATTGAAGAGCTCTTCCACAGCTCGTTTAATTTCTACCTTGTTGGCATCCTTGGCCACGCGGAACAAATATTTGTTCTGCTCCTCAGAGAGGCGCATGCCCTTTTCGGTCAACAAAATTCGTTTAATCAGGTCGGTTGAATATTTCATTTCGTAGGCTCCTTTATCCGAGGCGCTGTTGCAGCGCTTCCATGCCTGCTTTCGTAACGATCACGTTCTTATAACGCAGGATCTGATAGGTGTTCACCAATCTGGCGGAAACCACCGCTACCTGCGGAATATTGCGTGATGCCAGCAGTACGGTTTCAGTCACTTCATCCACAATAAACAGTCCACCGCGGTCAAGCCCGAGATTCTTCAGCACAAGTGCGAATTCCTTGGTCTTGGGAGCAGCGAGAACCAGCTCTTCGATCACGGTCACATCGCCCTGATCAATCTTGGCGCTGACTGCTCGAGAGAATGCCAGTTTAGCGGTCTTCTTGGTAATTTTCTTGTTGAAGCTGTGCGGAACAGGGCCGTGAGCCACATAACCGCCACGCCATACGTTCGACTGCTTGTAACCGGCACGAGCGCGACCGAGACCTTTTTGCTTCCACGGTTTCGCGCCGCTTCCGTTTACTTCGAACTTGCTCAGTGTACTGGCGGTTCCAGCGCGCTGGTTGGCCAGATAGGTTACCACCGCCTGATGAACGGCCTCATCACCCTTATCGAGAACGAGAAGACGATCCGCAACTTCATAGTTGCCGACACTTTCTCCCTTAATATTTTTCAAAGGTACTTTGCTCATGATCTTCCTCGCTTACTTCTTTTTCAGGGCTTCTTTGATCGTCACAATGTCGCCGTTGGCCCCAGGAACAGATCCCTTAACCAGAATCAGGTTTTCTTGAGGACGAACCTGAATCACCTTGAGGTTCTGCGTGGTCACACGCTTGGCACCCATCTGACCGGGCATCTTTTTGTTCTTGAACGTACGACCCGGATGTTCGCGCATGCCGATCGAACCTGGACGGCGAACCCATCCCCCGCCGTGGGACGCGCGGCCACCGCCAAATCCATAGCGTTTGACAACGCCTTGGTAGCCGCAGCCTTTGCCGATGCCGATAATATCGACATAATTTACTTCAGCAAATGCGTTAGCATCCACCACGTCACCAACGTTCAGTTCTGCTCCGCCTTCAACGCGGAATTCTTTGAGGATGCGCTTTGCATCAACCCCGGCCTTTTTAAAATGCCCGAGCGAAGGCTTATTCAGACGCTGTTCTTTCTGATCTTCAAAACCAAGCTGCACAGCGATGTAGCCGTCCTTTTCGTTGTCTTTGCGCTGTACCACAACACAAGGACCAGCTTCGATTACGGTCACCGGCACAGCCGTTCCGTTCTCATCATACACGGAGGTCATTCCGAGTTTTTTTCCAATCAAACCTTTCACGGTGCCCCTCCTTCCTAAATCTTAATCGTGATGTCCACCCCGGCCGGCAGATTGAGCTTCTTGAGCTCGTCCACCGTCTTGATGGTCGGGTCAATAATATCCAACAAGCGCTTGTGCGTGCGGATTTCAAACTGTTCCATCGACTTTTTGTTCACGTGCGGGCTTCGGTTCACCGTGAAACGCTCGATGCGCGTCGGCAGCGGAATAGGTCCCGCAACGCGGGCACCGGTACGGCGTGCCGTTTCGACAATTTCCGTGGCCGAAATATCGAGGACGCGATGGTCGAACGATTTCAGCCTGATTCTAATACGTTGATTCGTCATTTTTTCTCTCTGTTAGCGATTAAGGATGGATTCCACCATCGATGCGGGAACCGGTTCAAACGCTTGCGGTTCCATCGTATAGCTTGCTCTACCCTTTGTCAGGGAACGCAACGAAGTTGAGTACCCGAAAACCTCGGCAAGCGGAACGTCCGCCTGCACGACCTGCAGATCATTTTCAGCCGAAATATGGCGAACACTGCCGCGGCGGCTGTTGAGGTCACCAAGGACATCGCCCAAGTTTTCCTCAGGAGTTTCAATTTCCAGTTTCATTACCGGCTCCAGCAAAATCGGAACAGCGGCCAAAACGGCGGCTCGCAGCGCCATAACAGCGGCAGAGCGGAAAGCCATTTCCGAAGTGTCGGTGGGATGCATCTGGCCGCCGACCACACGAACAGCGACATCAATGATGGCAAAGTTACCGAGCACACCGGTCAACAGGGCATCATGAATCGCTTGTTCAATCGCTTTGCGGTATTCCAGAGGAACCGCGCTTACAGGCACATCAAATTCAATTGTGTTGCCCGTCCCCGAGGCTTTCGGAGAAATTTCCAGCGTAATGCCGGCAAAATGGTTTTCGTTGCCGATCTGACGTTCAAAAACGTATCCGGCCGAACCTTTCTTAGAAACGCTTTCGCGATAAGCCACCATCGGCTTTCCCGCGTTGGCCTGCACCTTATACTCGCGCAGAATACGATCGCGGATAATTTCGAGGTGCAATTCACCCATACCATGAATAATGGTCTGGCCCGTTTCCTCGTTAATCGACGTGTGGAAAGTGGGATCCTCATCAGCCAAATCTTTTAGAGAAACCACCAGAGCCTCTTTATCTGCTGTGGTTTTCGGCTCAATAGCCATCGAGATAACGGGTTCAGGAAACTCAATGGTCTCCAGAAGAATCGAATCGTTTTCCGCGCAGACGGTGTCGCCCGTTGTAAAGAATTTCTGACCGACCATCCCGCCGATTTCGCCGGCATAAAGCACATCCACATCTTCGCGTTCGTTGGCGTGTAGACGGAGCAGGCGACCGATGCGCTCGCGCTTCTTCAATCGCGGATTATAAATGTTCTGCCCTTTTTTAAGCTGGCCGGAATAAATGCGTAAAAACGCCAGCTTACCGACAAACTTATCGGTCACCATTTTAAAGACCAAACCCGCCAGCGGCTCAAAATCGGAAGCCTCGCGATGAAGGGTCTGCTCGCTCTTCGGTGAAACACCATGAACCGGAGGAACATCGATCGGGGAAGGCAGGAAGGCAACGACCGCATCGAGTAGCGGCTGAACCCCTTTGTTTTTGAGTGAAGAGCCGCAGAGCACCGGAACGAGCTGATTCGAAATCGTTGCACGGCGAAGGGCAGCCAACAGCTTATCTTCGGAAACATCGGTACTTTCCATGTAGGCTTCGAGTAACTCTTCGTCCACTTCGGCCACGGTTTCCACCAGTTCAGCGCGGGCTTTTTCTGCGTGTGCAGCCAGCTCGGAAGGAATATCAATATAGTCTATCTTCGAGCCGTAGTCGGTTTCGGAAAAAGAAATGCCGCGCATTTTGATCAGGTCAACTACACCCTCAAAGGTATCGGATGCCCCGATGGGCAGTTGAATCGCAACAGCAGAAACAGAAAGCTTGCTGCGCATTTCCTTGATTACCTTCTCAAAGTTGGCACCAACGCGGTCCATCTTGTTAACAAAGGCCAATCGGGGAACATTATATCTATTCGCCTGACGCCAAACGGTCTCAGACTGCGGCTGAACGCCCCCTACTGCACAGAAAACGCCCACCGCACCGTCCAACACGCGCAATGAGCGTTCAACTTCCACGGTAAAATCTACGTGGCCGGGAGTGTCGATAATATTGATCTGATGGTTTTGCCAGAAACAGGTTGTGGCGGCGCTGGTAATCGTAATTCCGCGCTCCTGCTCCTGAATCATCCAATCCATGGTAGCCGTACCGTCGTGCACTTCGCCGATTTTATACACTCTGCCGGTGTAAAAGAGAATGCGCTCGGTCGTCGTTGTCTTGCCCGCATCAATGTGCGCCACAATACCGATATTGCGAACCGAAGACAAAGCATGAGGACGACCTTCGGCTTCCCGCTGGGAAACCGCTGCCCCGACTGCTCTGTTATTTTTCTGACTCACAATATTCATTCTCTTCATTCAACAACCAGAAGGTTCCATGGTGTTGGAACCTTCCATCCATTGGCGACCCCCTCCCTGAGGAGATTTCCTATGTCGTTTGCCTTTCGCGCTGCCGACCGACCTGATCATCAATCAGCATTCGGCAATCATAAATACTTACCAGCGGTAATGCGCGAAAGCCTTGTTCGCCTGAGCCATCTTATGCGTATCGTCGCGCTTTTTGATTGCGTTTCCTTGTCCCCGATAGGCATCCATGAGCTCAATTGCCAGTGCGCGCTGCATTGGAACGCCTTTACGATTACCAGCAAAGGTAATCAGCCAACGGGCGGCCAGTGCAATCTGACGTTCCGGCTTAACTTCCAGCGGAACCTGATACGTAGCACCACCTACACGGCGCGATTTTACTTCCAGACGCGGGGATACGTTTTCGATTGCAGTCGTGAACACCTGAACCGGATCCTCATCCTTGATCTGGTTCTGAATATCTTCCAAGGCACCGTAAACGATCTTCGCAGCAGTAGACTTTTTACCGCGCTCCATTACGCAGTTAATCATGTATGCCACGAGTTTATTATTATAGCGGGGATCCGGAATCAGATCGCGCTTCTCTGCTCTATGTCTTCTGGCCATATTACTTAATGTCCTTCAAATGCAGTTTATTTTGCTTTCGGGCGCTTCGCACCATACTTCGAACGACCGCGTTTACGATCATTCACACCTAGGCAGTCCAGCGCACCACGAACGATGTGGTAGCGAACACCCGGCAAGTCCTTTACACGACCTCCGCGTATCAGAACCATACTATGTTCCTGCAAGTTGTGTCCTTCACCGCCGATATACGCGTTAATTTCGCGACCGTTGGTCAAACGAACACGAGCCACTTTACGCAAAGCCGAGTTCGGCTTCTTCGGGGTCATAGTCTTAACGAGCAGACACACACCACGACGCTGCGGACAGTTCATCAGTGCGGGCGACTTGCTCTTCTTTCCAGCAAGTGCTCGCGGCTTTCTCACCAATTGATTAATTGTAGGCATATTTATCGTCCTCTATTGCCGATTCCCGATTTTCGATCTCCGACCTTCGGAACCTCTCCAACCATCCGCTTCTAACGGCGGACGCCAACCCGTAAATCGACTATCTAAAAATCAAAATTCAAATTTTGCCGCAAAACGGCTGCGATATTTTCCGCAAAAAGACAGGTGCAGGAGAGTAGTTACCTCCCACACGCATCTCAAGCGAAAGACATCACTTTCTTCAGTTTATTCCGGTCTCTGCCCTTCTCGCGGCGATTCATCGCTTGCGCCACACTCCAGACAGAACTATCGGAAAAGGCACGTACAATATAGACTTCCGCACAAGATGCCAGACAAAAAACATCCTTTTTTGCACCGCGACCCTGCCGCACTAAAACGCTCCTTAAATCAAGTTAAAGAAGCCATCGAAAACCGACGAATAAATCTTATCTCGTTCCAGCAAAGGGAATTGCGCAAAATAGCTTCAACTCTTTGGGGCGGCATCCGCGCAACAGAAAGAAAAAGTGGCGGAGGAAGAGGGATTTGAACCCCCGGTACCTTGCGGTACACACGACTTCGAATCGCGCGCCTTCAACCACTCAGCCATTCCTCCAAAGCCGCAGAACTCTGCGAAAGAGGGGGAAGTTAGTGACTTCCCCCGCGCCGGGCAAGCACTTTTGTTCCAGAATGTGAAAACACCAAGGTTGGAGCCCTTTGGACGAAACCCCAAATCGAACACCTTGAAAAAAGGTAGTGCCCGACATCGACCCTCCGAGCAAGCAACTGCTCGTGGAGCAGGCGCAGGTTTTCATTTAGCCGGGCGGCGTAGGCGATCACCTCGGCCTTGCCGCGCTTGCCGCGCACGGACTTGAGGAACGCCTCGCGCAGGTTTTCCGGTTCGGCGATCCGCTCGTAGAGATGTCCGATGCGTTTCATGGATGAAATCCTTTGGGAGTGCGGCGGCTGGACGCCGCTTTTAAGCGCAGTCGAGCCTGCGCTATGCGCTGGCTCATGCACCCTCAGCAGGTCCTCTAAACGCCACCGACGTAGCGGAGGCGCTACTCAGTACAGCCTGCGCTATGCGCTGGCTCATGCCCCCTCAGCAGGTCCTCTAAACGCCACCGACGTAGCGGAGTCGTTACTCAGTACAGCCTGCGCCCTCAGTACAGCCTGCGCTATGCGCTGGCTCATGCACCCTCAGCAGGTCCTCTAAA
>CAYOBH010000032.1:0-20461 GCA_964402125.1 uncultured Verrucomicrobiota bacterium | reverse complement strand
GAAGATTGCTTGCCCGAGACAGCGTTGATCCGGCATGTTACTCGCTATCAATATAAGGAGAAGGATCATGCAGAAATTCGGATGGGGCGTTATTGGATGCGGTGAAATTGCAAACGTGTTCGCGGTCAGCCTGAAATCACTAAATCGCGGGCGGCTCGTTGCGGGCGCATCGCGTACACCGGGAAAGGCAGAGGCCTTCGCCAAACGCCATACTATTCCACGCAGTTATTCCGACTATGATGCGCTGCTGGCCGACCCCGAGGTTGACATTGTCTACATTGCCACCACGCACAACTTTCATTTTGAGTGCGTGAAGCAGTGTCTGGAGGCCGGAAAACATGTGCTCTGCGAAAAACCGTTCACTATCAATGCGGAGCAGACGCGTCGACTGGCCGCGCTGGCCAAAGAGAAAAACCTTTTCGTGATGGAAGCGCTCTGGACCCGATTCCTTCCGGCCATCCTTAAACTCCAGGAACTGATTGCCTTCGGCGAAATCGGAACGGTCGAAACGCTCTACACCAACTTTTGTCTGGGATTTGACCTTCCGCCGGAGCACCGCATGCGCAATATTGATTTAGCAGGCGGGGCGCTGCTTGATCTGGGAATCTATCCCATCAGTATGGCCGATATTATTTTCGGAGAAAAACCCTCTCGCTTCTCCAGCTTTGCCACCATGGACCGAGAAACCGGCGTGGACGAACACTCTCACTATGTTTTGGAATTCGGCGACCGCAAGAAAGCGGTGCTCTCCTCCAGCTATTCTCAAGCCGCTCCGAAGGAAGCCATCGTCAGTGGAACCAAAGGCTACATCCGCGTGCCCGACTTTCTCGCCGCTCAGGAACTGCATATTCACAAAACCAATGCAGAGCCGGAAGTGCAGCGATTCCCCTACGGCGAAAGCGAAAACTTTAAATATGAAATCGCCCACGTCATGGACTGCGTTGAAGCAGGCCTGCGCGAAAGCAACGTAATGCCGCTCTCCAAAACGCTCGAGATCATGGAACTCATGGACGCCATCCGCAAACCATGGAAGCTGGTGTATCCAGGAGAATAAAGGGGTTAACCGCACCTTTCAATTTTTGACCCCGACTTCCTTCCTCATCTCATCGAAAGTCCGACTCACCTTTTTTTATTATAAAGTTGAGCCCTCTCCAACGCGATGGAAAGCTACCGTCTGATTATACCGATATTTCTTCCATTCAAAGTTAACCACCAAGATATCGGGATTTACAATCCACGCAGATATTTGTTTTCCCCCAAGGCTAATTACAACCGTGTCTCCCTCAACGGTCCAGCTTCCGGCAGTCTCTTGATCATCTTCAGTCATCGCGACGAGCCCATTTTCCTCGATTCGAATGGAGGTAGGCTCGGAATCAGGAAGCCTCAGTTCCCAAACGCCCACAAACGGCTTTTCATCCGAGTCGAGCGATATTCGGTCCGAGAAAGTGGTTCCGGAGCGAATGAAGCGTCTGGTGATTTTTTCGGGAGACTCATAGGATACCAGTAGATAATCCTGCGTCGGG
This sequence comes from uncultured Verrucomicrobiota bacterium, assembly GCA_964402125.1. Taxonomy (GTDB): domain Bacteria; phylum Verrucomicrobiota; class Kiritimatiellia; order Kiritimatiellales; family Pontiellaceae; genus Pontiella. The sequence continues at coordinate 18,938 of CAYOBH010000032.1, read as the reverse complement.
GAAACCGCCTTTGCCGAGGAACTCTTATCGTCTGCCTTAAAATCAATCGATAGTTGCCCGTCCAATTCAGTCCAGCTTCCGCTCATCGTTTGTTCTCTAAAAGATTGTGTAAAGTCTCCATTTTCTTCTAGGTAGATATGAACATGATCTCTATCTCTTATTCCCGTTGTCTCCCAGTACCCCAAAAACGGTTTTTTGTCAGAACTGTCTTCTTTCCGCATGTCGGTGAGCGTCTGAAGACGCGTGAAAGGCATGGGTGGAAGATATTCCTCAGATAACACCTGAAGAATGCCTTTGCACAAAGCGCAATAATAGAGGTCATCGCCGTCATCAAGCTCGGCAATCAGATACCCTCCGACAAATCGCCAAACGCCGAGGTCCGCCTCGAAGTCCTCTTCATCATAAGTCAGCGCACACGTTCCATCTTCCATAAAAATCAGGCTGACTAATCCGCCTTCGGGTACGGTGGCCCCCCACAATCCAAGAAAACTTTTCGCTGTATTAGTGGTTGTATCTTCACCACAAAGCTGCCCCAGATATTGCAGCGCTAAATACTGAATCTCGTCCTTTTCGGACGAGGCAACAATATAGTGGCCCACCTGCGACCAGTTTCCCTCCCGTCCTTCCGAAATAATCCGTACTCGCCAGTAAAATTCGCCTGTCCCCGCATGGCTCGGACTGTACTCCGAACGCTTTAACTTTTCATCCAAAAACAGCTTTCGGAACGTCTTTTTCTCAGAAATCTGGAGCTGGTAAAATTCGTCCTCATAAAGGGATTCATTAAACCAACGTAATTTCACAGGACGATCCGTAAATTCATCATCCGCATTCATAATCCCCGGAGTTGGACGAACATTTGGAGACCCCATAGAAACCACCTCAGCAGGAACAGGTTCCCAATCAGAAACTTTCGAGCTACTGCGCCTGTAACCCCTGCGACTGATGCTTCCTTCGGCACGAAGAACAGGAGAACCACCCAGCATTTGCGCGCCTGTACCCACATAAACAGCTTCACCGGGCCACAACCCGCCCTCTTTTGCAACGTCATATGCTGGACTTTGGCTGGGTTTGCCCCAACACACATAATCCTCCAAAACATGCTTCGGCTGCCCGTTCTCTTCATTCACAGAAACCAGCGAACACTCGTTTACCAATCCTTTAAAAAGGTCCTCCGCCCCTTCATTCGTATAATGCAGATACGTGCATTTTTTCTCCAAGCTGCGCTCCCGTTTTTTCTTTCCGAAAGCGACCACGGCAAACCCGTTGGCTTCGATCGACGTTCCAGAGGGAAAGCTATATTCGCCCCCCACCTTATCAAACATTTTCCACCCGGAAATATCGATCGCGGCGTCCGAGGTATTCACCAGCTCAACCCGCATGGGCAAACCTCTCTTACGCAGACATTGGATTTCGCTGATAAAAACACCCGATTCGCTTTTCTGCACCGGCAAATCATCCAACGCACTAACCCAATCATTTATCACCACATTCTCTCCAGGAAGCGGGTTCTTTTTCCCTACGGAAACTTCATCAGGAGACATTATTCCCCAAGCGCTACGCCCAGCCAACCCCTTGCGGCTATATACACTTCGTCCTATACTGCCAACTTCAGAAAAGAAATAAGCGGAGTCATTATCCTCAAGTTCTTCATCCAGAAAAATCGGACGACGGAATAACTTTATCCAACCCCCATTAAGCTGGCGGCCTGAAAAATATTCATTCCGCCCCCATATCATATAATCCATTAGCTGATTTTCTTTCTGCTCACCAGCATCGGCGTCCGACGAAAAAAGAAAACACTGCCCTCCATCTTGGGACCGAAATGCAACATCACCGTATTCTGACTGGCAGTACAAATAGGTACAGTTTTCAGGAACCTCGTCCCCGTCATTTTTGCTCCCGCCGAAAGAAACCACAACAATCCCCTCGGGTTTCACCATGGTGTTGGAAGGAAACGTGTAACCTCGCTCCTCTGAATCGCCGAGCACCCAGCCCGAAATATCAATGGATTCATCAGAAGCATTAAACAACTCAACGCGCGGCGGCGCATTATCCGGACGTATAAACTGAATCTCACTGAGATAGATTTCTCCATATGTCGCTAAAACCCCAAAAACACTCCCTATGGCGATTAGAATCATTAATTTCGTCTTTAACACAGGAATCCTCCATCCCGTAATCTTGTAATTCACGCAAATGCCTCTCTTTCCAGCTCGCCCGGGTGGCCGATCCGTTGAGCAAACTTTTATAAACATAAAAACGCAAAAAGAGCTAATTGTCAAAAGAAAAAAAGCGTCCCGCACGCGGAACGCTTTTTCACTTTCGGATCGCAACCGGACTAGCCGAGGCGCGCCTTGATCGCTTCGAGCTGCTTGGTCATGCGGGCAGGCAACTTGTCGCCAAACTTGGCGAGGTATTCTTCCGCATCGGCCACGGTCTTCTTGAAGAGTTCCGTATCAACCTTCATCAGCTCGGCCCAGTCTTCTGCCGGAATGTCCAGACCATCAAGGGTCAGATCCCCGTCGATCGGCATCAGGCCGATGGCGGTTTCGCGGGCATCCACCTTGCCTTCAACCCGGTCGCACATCCATTTCAGGACGCGGCTGTTATCGCCAAACCCGGGCCAGAGCCACTTGCCCTTGTCGTCCTTGCGGAACCAGTTGACATAGAAGCAACGCGGGGCCTTGTCACCCAGCACGTCGCCCATATCGAACCAATGCTGCATGTAGTCGCCGCCATTGTACCCGATGAAGGGCGTCATGGCGAAGGGGTCGAAACGGAGCTTTACATTGCCGAGGTCAAGCGCCGCAGCCGTGGGCTCGGAGGAAGCGGTTGCACCCATGTAAACGCCATGGTCGAAGCTGAAGGCTTCGTGCACAAGCGGCATGGTGTTGGTGCGGCGTCCGCCGAATACGAGAATATCGATCGGAACGCCGGCCGGATCTTCCCAATCGGGGCAGATGACCGGGCAGTTGGCGGCACGCGCCGTGAAGCGGCTGTTCGGATGGGCTCCCTTGATCTTGTTGCCGTCGGCATCGACCGAACCCTGCTTCCACGGCTTGTTTTTCCAGTCGATACCACCGCCGCCGGGGCAATCATATCCCATGTCTTCCCACCAGATGTCCTTGTCTTCCGTTACCACCACGTTGGTGAAGATGGTGTCCTTGGAGCAGCTGGCAAGCGCCATCGGATTGGAGGATGCGGATGTTCCCGGGGCAACCCCGAAGAAGCCGGCTTCCGGATTGATGGCGTACAGACGGCCATCCGGACCGGGTTTCATCCAGGCAATGTCGTCACCAATCGTTTCCACCTTCCATCCGGGAACGGTGGACTGGAGCATGGCCAGATTGGTCTTTCCGCAGGCGGACGGGAAGGCCGCCGCGATGTGGAATTTTTTGCCTTCCGGATTGGTGAAGCGGAGGATGAGCATGTGCTCGGCCATCCAGCCTTCCTTGGAAGCGACATAGGACGCGATACGCAGGGCCAGGCACTTTTTGCCGAGCAGCGCGTTTCCGCCGTAGCCGGAACCGTAGGACCAGATCAGCTCTTCTTCCGGGAAGTGGGCAATGTACTTGTCTTCCAGCGGGGCGCAGGGCCAACGAACATCCTTCTGGCCGGGTTCAAGGGGAGCACCGACCGAGTGCAGACATGGCATGAAAGAATCTTCTTTTTCAATCAGGCGCAGAACGTCGGGGGAAACACGGGTCATGATGTGCATGTTGCAAACAACGTAGGGCGAGTCGGTGATTTCGATGCAGTTCTTGGCGATCGGAGATCCAATGGGACCCATGGAGAAGGGAATGATGTACATGGTCCGACCCTTCATGCAACCCGTATAAAGCTTCTTCATGATTCCCTTGAGCTCAACTGGATCAATCCAGTTGTTGGTCGGACCGGCATCCTCTTCCTTGAGCGAGGCAATATAGGTGCGGCTTTCAACGCGAGCGACGTCGGACGGATCGGAATTGAAGGCGAAAGAGTTCGGGCGCTTCTCCTCATTCAGTTTGATCGCTGCGCCGCTTTCGACCATTTCGGCCATCAGGCGATCATATTCTTTTGTGGAACCATCACACCAAACCACTTGGTCCGGAGTGCACATGGCTTCGATTTCCGCCACCCAGTTGAGCAGCTTTTTATTGGTTGTGGGAGCACTCATTATGCTAAACCTCCATTTGATTTTTTGACCCATTTCTGACGAAATTTCGCGGAAGAATAAGGATTGGCTGACGTATGTCAAACCCTACCGCCCAAAAAAATCGGCGCGCGGACATCGAAAAACGGAACAAACCCGACTTCTCGCCCTCCCCAATTCGCTCATGTTCGCACTTGCCAAATTTGCCCTTAAAGCTTTTTCTATTTTTCATTATGCGACACCCGAAAGCCATGGAATGGGAAAATCGGCTGAAAGCCGTTTTTGACGAAATCGACGCAGAACTTGAACAGCTCTACGGCGATCAGTTCAGCCTGCACCCTGCGCGCCGCGCCGAAGGCACAACCTCCAGCCCGGAGATGGACGGCCTTTTTAACGTAGGCGCTTCCTATTCAGCAGGTTTCGGCTCAAAGTTCGGCCCAGGTTATGTCGTCGATATCCGCCTTTCAACCCTCGAACGCGTTCCTGCCGAACTCAAAGCCGAGATCCGGGACAAGGTCCACGCCATGCTGTTTGAAAAACTCCCGATCGCATTCCCAGGGAAAAATCTTCAAGTAGACCGCGAACACAAACACCTGCGCATCCACGGCGACCTCACTCTGGATTAAGCCGCAGAAGCACAGCGCGTCGAAGAAACTTTATTCCCCGTCGAGGAACCCTTCGAGTTTGCGGATACGAGTCGGGTGGCGCATTTTACGCAGGGCCTTCGCCTCAATCTGACGAATACGTTCCCTCGTGACATTAAACTTGCGTCCAACTTCTTCCAGCGTACGCGGATATCCATCGACCAACCCAAAGCGCAGCGTCAGCACTTCCTGCTCACGCTCGGTCAGTGTTTGGAGCACATCGCCGATCTTTTCCTTGAGCAGGCTGAAGGCGGTCATTTCATCCGGTTTTTCAGCGGATTTATCCTCAATAAAATCACCGAAATGCGTATCATCGCTGTCACCGATCGGACTCTGCAGGGAGATCGGCTGCTGGGCAATCTTCAGTATGGCGCGAACGCGCTCAACCGGAAGCTCCATTTCATCGGACAACTCTTCGGGTGTGGCTTCACGACCGAATTCCTGAAGCAACTGCTTCTGGATACGCATCAGCTTATTGATCGTTTCAATCATGTGCACCGGAATGCGAATGGTGCGGGCCTGATCCGCAATCGAGCGGGTGATCGCCTGTCGAATCCACCATGTAGCGTACGTACTGAACTTATACCCACGACGGTATTCAAACTTTTCAACCGCTTTCATCAGCCCCATGTTTCCTTCCTGAATCAGATCGAGGAATGAGAGACCGCGATTGGTATACTTTTTGGCAATACTGATCACTAAGCGCAGGTTGGCTTCGATCATTTCTGTTTTGGCTTTCAGCCCTTTACGCAGCCAAATCCGCAGCGCATCATAGTGTGTCAGAAACTCTTTGTGATCCATCTGGAGGTAGTTTTCAAGCTCCTTCAGCTCTTTGTGGATTTCCTTCAGCTCACTCTTGGCATCCTTGGCGCGACTCTTACTTAGACGGTCATCCTCTTCCAACAGGTGCAACAACTTATGATGATACTGATCCACTTCCGGCACAATATCCTCGATGGCTTTCTGCTTAAAATGCAGCTCCTTGAAATACTCGGAGAGGCGATCGTGCGCACTACTGAAAAGTTTGAGGGCCTTCTTTTCTTCAGCACTGTCCTTCTTCGCGTTCGTCGCTTCAATATAATATTTCAACTTCAGGCTGCTGTTGCGCTCAATTCCGGTGAGCACTTTGGAGAGGACTTCAAAATACTCCTCGCGCGTCATCGTTGAGTTCGGATCATCCGGATCCTTTAGCGCCTTATCGGAGATAATACGGTCAAAACGCTCTTTCCCCTGTTCCAAACGGTCAATCACGCCCAGATAGGCCTCGGTAGCACAACCCAGACGATTAAACATCTGTGTGGTGGCAATCTCCGCTTCTTCGATGCGCATCGAAATTTCCACTTCCTGCTCACGCGTCAGCAGCGGCACCTGCCCCATCTGCTTCAGGTACATACGGACCGGGTCGTCCAGCACATCGCTCTTGGCACTTTGACGATCCGCCTGTTCCTTCTCCATGCGGGCCTGATATTCTTCCACATCATCCTGCCTGATGATGTCGATTTCCATGCTCTGCAGCAGGCCGACAATCTTTTCGACATCCTCAACGACCACTAAATCTTCAGGAAACGCCTCGTTAATGTCTTCGTACGTCAGGAAGCCGTGATCAGACGCCAGCGCCATCAGCTCTTTAATGCGGTCATTGCGTTCCTCACGCTCCATCAACGAAACCCCTCCGGCGGTGGCCTGATCAACCGCCGCCATCGCATCAACAACCGACGAATTAGTATCCAGCTCGGACGAAGCCGCTTTTTTCGACTTGCCGGCCTTTCCCTTCTTGGAATCCGCTTTTTTCGCGGTTTTGGATGAAACTTTCCTTTTCACCTCCGCCTTCATCTGTGGGGCTTCCACTATCTGCCCGGGCACAGCCGCCGCTTTCAGCGGAACAAAAACCGGTACCGTTTCTTCCGTCGACGCGATTTCGGATGTCGACTCCTCCACAGGTGCCGATTTTTTCTTAGAAGTCGTCTTTTTGGAGGAGGTTTTTTTGACCGGAGTTTTCTTTTTTTCAGATTTTGAGGGGGTGGATTCCGCCGTTTTCTTAGTATCCGCCGTTTTTGCGGACGCTTTTTTCTTTGATACAGCCATGGGACTCCTTACTCGGTTAATTTATAAAAGCGCACAATTCACCCATTATAGGTAAGGGAAGTGCGGATTCAACATGAACTCCCACCTCGGGGTCAACGATTGAATTCCAAAAAATGAAATGCAGGTTTGGAGGGATTTTCGCTTGAAGAACAGAAAGCGAACAAACACTATCTTCAGATGCACTTTATCTTTCAACGCTATCCACAGCATCCATGGGTATCCGACTGGACATTTGTACCCCGAAACTGCGGAGCTCAGTCGCTGCAAAGTAATCCCGAACGTTTTTTCCGAACCCGAAACGCCGTCGGACACATTATCCCGAACTCCGACACAACCGAAGAGTGGACACTCCATATTCCGGTTTCCAAAAAAAGTCGCATCAACCTTCTGGCCAACGGCTTTTGCGCCTACCTTGAACGAAGAAAACAGCAATTCGGCGCTGAAGTTTTCTGCCCGGAACCGGGCGTTTTGTGGGGCCGAACCATCGGTATTCCCGACTGTGAGCTGGTCAATTCCGAGACCGAACACCCGATTGAAAAGCAAAACGAGATTCAATGGATGGAAGGTCGTGACATCGGTGTTTTATTGAAACAGCGAAATCATCATTTTTGCCTGATCAGTAAGTGTGCGAGCAGAGAAGAAGCCGCGAAAATAGCAGAAACCTACCTTTCAGCCCCTATTGAAGAGTGGATTCAGGGTGAACTGAACGCCCGCAAAGGTGCCGCAGAATTGGTAAAAGATCTTTCTGGCCTTGATTCACTTTTAGTCATATGTGTCGAACGGATGATTCAAGCCCTTCGCCCGGCCGAAGGACGCATCCCGCTTCCGTGGAGTCAATCCTCAGATTCAGATACTCCGCAGTTCAATATCAATGAACTCTTTCCATTAGCACATGCGTGGAGCCTGATTGATCCGCAGATTGCTGAAGATCTTCTGCTCTGTGCCTTAAAGCTCCAGACCAACGCAGGGGCACTTCCGACCAACGTCTCGGCCTTTTCCGTCAACCTTTCTCCAGAGGCCCCAAAACCCCTGATGGCTAAAACGGCGGAAAGGATCTGGCAGGTCCGAAAAAATCAGGAATGGCTGACCGCCGCACTTCCCCTGCTCCGGCGTCATATTCAATGGATGCTGAACCATTTTGATCCGAAACGCAGAAAAATCTACAGCTGGCAAAACCGGGATGAACCGATCGATTCCGCGCTCTATGAATCCGATCTGGTATCCGTTGATTTGGCCATCTTCCTCTTGACCGAAATTGAAGCCCTCAACCGCCTTCAGGACCAAGTACCGACCGATCAGCCCAAACCGCATTGGTTTGAAGAGGAAAGAACCAACCTAAAACAGAGCATCATCGATCAGTTCTGGGACAACAACTCCGGACTTTTCTCAAAATCCTACCGGCGGGGCAACATGCACACCCTCGAAGGATTTCCCATGATCACCCCGTTGCTATGGCTCGATCTCCCGCAAATGCAGAAAAATACCACGATAGACCGCATGCGCGAATCCGGGCGTCTGCCCGGGATAGAGAATGTCCTCCGCTGGCAAAAGGCTTCTCAGGACGAAAAAGCCTTTCCCATACTACAAAATTTTGTTGTTTTTGAGTCGCTCAGAACCGCAGATCCGAACGGTAGCCTGCTCGCTGACTTTTCGCGCATGATTCTCCAAAACTTTATGGAGCGGCACGCGCTCTCGCTCGAAACCGGAACCGCTCTTAAACTCAATCCGGCAACCGCCGCAATGACCATTAACCTTCAAGCCACTCACCAACACCGTCAATACGGCCAAGGACGGATTACGGGCTTTCTTTTCAAGCTGGCCCGCAAGGCCAAAGTAGACCGATCGGACACGATCATTGTGTTTGCGACCATTTTGGTTCTGCTGTGCATACGTGTTTTTTACAGCGAAAAAAAAGCTCCTCCGGAGCTTTCCGGTCTGAAATCGCAGCTCAACACCGCCATCTTGTCTAACAATCCTGAACAGATCCTGAGCGCCTCAAAAAAACTCATCCAGCACTACCCGAACGAGGCGGCTCTCGCCCACCTGAAGAATGCGCACTATTTAATGATGTCCGGCGAGTACGCAGACGCGGAAACGCATTTGCGACAAATGATCAAGCTCGCCCCGGACAGTCCGAGTGCCATGGTTTCATTAGGCCTCGCGCTGCAACTTCAGGGCAAATATGCAGAGGCACAATCGTATTACGACGATTTCTGCTACTTTTTTGAAAAAATTTACCCCGACGCCACAGAGCGCATCGGCACATTTCGAGATCTTTTGCAGGAAGGTCTTTTCCTGAACGCAGAAGGGCGTATACTGGGGCCGCCTAAATGGAGAGAGTTCTATCAATATCCCTTCATGCAGGAAGTTGAGCTGCTTCCGCAGCTCTGATCTGGAGAATACTCATGAAAATTTTATACACAGCGCTGCTCACGGCCCTGCTCATTATTGGATCAGGCTGTAAACAGGAACGAAAAACCCGGGCGTTTATGGACAAGCTCGGCTGCTTCCGCGACGAAGCGGCAATAGCACAATATTCTGTCCCCGGTATGACGGATAAAACCATTGCAGAAGCCATTAAATACTGTATGGAATACGCGATTATTGGAGTGACTGATGACTCGGGAAAAGTTGATATTTATAATAGTCCAGCGTCCTGCAACGTAACTCAGCTTAACAATCCTCTTTTCATCGACATTCTACAGAAAAACATCAATCGGCCCGGCTATTGGGCACTCGACAGTAGCAGGAGTGCTGGTGCTCAGGAAATGTATGAGAAATACGTCGATGAAAGCGTTCGCAGAGAGGGCGTTCTCGATTGCACCTATAACCTCGATGAAAAAACCGTCACCATCTACTACGAGGACAGCCAGCAACGGAAAATGAACTTTGAGCAACTGATTTCCGAGATGGGACTCGCGGTTAATTATCGTCCTGCTTCCGACCCACAATAATCCCATGAAAATTTCAACCTCAAGAACCTCTCTTGCCCGACAGAAAAAAGATGCCCTGCTGGTTTTCTTCAGGGGGAAAACAGCTCTTCTGTCAAAAGATGACCAATCGGCGGAGACATGGGTCAAAGAATTAACAAAGAACACCTCATTCAAAGGCGAGGCCGGACAGGTTGCCGTACTTCCTCTTTCATCAGCGCTCAATATTTCAGCGAAACAACTTATTGTCGCTGGTATTGGGGAGGCGCGTCATTTTTACAATGGGCTTTTGGAACAGGCGGCCGCTGCCGCCGTTCGTGCCGGCCGCAGTGCCGGAGCGAACAGCTTTGCTGTTTCGGCGGAAAGTCCACTCAACGAAGTGCGGGACAAAGACTACCAACTCCTCGTGGGCCGAGGCGCAGCGTGGGGAACCTATGAATTTACGCAGTTTAAATCCGAAAACAAACCTGCCCGGCAAGCCTCGCTCACCTTTGTCGGAAAAATTCAGGATCATTCAGCCATCAAAACCGCCGAAGCACATGGAGCGGCGCTACTGAGCACCGCTGATCTCGCCAACCTTCCCGCAAACGAAGCTCCACCCGCAAAGATTGCGGATTGGGCCAAAAGCATGGCAAAAGAGACGGGGCTTGATTGTCAGATTCTGACCTCAAATGAGCTGCGCAAAAAAGGCTGCGCCGCCCTTCTCTCCGTAGCACAAGGCAGCGCACAAGACGCGCGACTGATCATTCTGAAACACGCCGGAAAGAAGACCCAGGACAAGCCGATTGTACTGGTCGGGAAAACGGTCACGTTCGACAGCGGCGGCATCACGCTCAAACCGGGAAAAGGAATGGGATGGATGCGCTATGACAAATGCGGAGGCATGGCGGTTCTTGCAGCCATGCAGATGATTGCCCGCATGAACGTTGACATTCCGGTTGTCGGCATTCTCGGAGCCGTGGAAAATATGCCCGGAGCCGGTGCCACGCGCCCCGGTGATATTGTTAAAGCTTACAACGGGAAAACGATCGAAATCCTCAATACCGATGCCGAGGGCCGCCTCGTTTTGGCGGATGCATTAGGCATTGCCGCCGACATGAAACCGCGTGCCATAGTAGATCTGGCCACGCTCACCGGTGCCGTTATTGTTGCGCTCGGCTCCGCCGCTGCTGCCGTACTGGGCAATGATGATGCGTTGATTAAAGCGCTGACCAAATCTGCCGCTGCAGCCGGCGAACGCCTCTGGCAGCTTCCTCTTTACAAGGAATACACCGACGACATGAAGTCCGACTTTGCCGACCTCTCCAACCTCTGCAAATCGGGAGGTGCGGGCACGGCAACGGCCGCAGCCTTTCTACAGGAGTTTGTCCCGGAAGAGATCCCTTGGGCGCATATCGACATTGCGGGTACCGCGTGGCTCGAATCCTCAACGCCGTATCAAGCCGCTGGGGCGACGCTATTTGGAGCACGCCTTTTGGCGCAATGGATTGCAAACCAGCCGTCGTTATAATTTTTCTAGGGTCGAATACCGAGAGACGGGTTGAGGATAGTTCATATTCGGGTCTTTTCTCCACCCGCTGCGCTAGAAACACAGAGTTAACAGAGCATTATCAGGCAAAATGATTTAGTGCCAAAATGATGCCCATTCGCTGCTTTTCATTCATTCGCTGCGGGCTGTTGAATCGATTCCACTTTTCGTGTCGTTCGCGTTTTTCGTGGTCAGTATAAAAACGCCCACCGCAACCACTACAACGATGCCCAGTCCAGCAACCATCCGACTCTTTTTCACTCAACCCTCCAAATACCAGCAAACCCCGCAACCACAAGGCTCTTTCTTTGCTCCAAATCACCGGAAACATTGTTTCATGTGACCCTCTCTGCTGCACCAATCTAAATAACGAATGACGAATTAGGCGGCCTGACCCCTGACCCCTTTACCCTTACTGCGATCCGTATATCGTATCTTCACCAAATATTTCACGTATCTTCTCTACATAATCATGAACCGACGGTGCTCCTGTATCTACGTTCAACTGCATTGCTGCACCCAAGTAATTACCATCATCTATCATCTCTATTAGCACTTCCTTTTTACTGTCTGAATACCCCATCTCATCAAGATATTTTACAAATTTCTCTTTGTTTGCATTTGCACTGTCGCTTTCATATGAACTCTTTTTCTCTCTTTTCATTCCCGGATACAGAACTAAACGCGCAAACTCCCTTTCTGTAGCCTCCTCACTGAGTAACGCATTCCTTAGGAAAGTAATATACTGCAAACCATCTAAGCTTTGAATTCTAAAAAGTCCCTTTTTCACACCTTTTATATAAGTCATCTCTTCCCGATTTAATTCTTTCATATGTACCACATACTTTGATAGGCTATTTAGTTTATGTTGCTCAAATGTCGTTATGATATTTCTGTATCTATTAATTTCTGACATTGAACAAGGATACCATTTGTTGTTGATTTTTTTTGTAAAAAATCCAGAGACGGGCTCGGCTCTTGTCGTCTCGAGAACATATTGCACCAATGAATATTCAGATCCATTTATTTTAATGTAAACAATCCCTAGGACTTTGAGCGTTCCTTGGGCAAGAATTTGTTTCCATTGATCGAATTCCTCTACATTCATGGATGGATATTCCCTTTCAATGAACGTTTCTTCATATGTATCTAGATCCGGTGCTGTGAAATATCTAAAGAACAGACCCTCTGGTGTATTCGATCCAGACAGCTCATCAATCTGAATTGGATTGTCGTAAACAACTACCTGATTCACATAAACTTCATCCGTTCCAAATGTTATCAGAATTTTCTTTCCAATGAAAATATAGCAACCAATTAAAAATGTCAAAATCAATAATACACATAGGGCAAAATATTTTTTAGTTAAAAGTGTCAGGCCGCCTAATTCGTCATTTTGGTTTTCAGATTTCATAATGTATTCTCTTTCGATTGATCCACTTCTCGAATATAGCGAAAAAAAGGTTGCTCCCGTAATCAAGTAATTTCACGCAAATGCTCCCATTTTCCTGCCCGATCGCTCAGGCGGTCGATCCGTCGAGCGCCCTTTTGGAGGCATAGAAGCGTAAAAAGAAGACTGAGTCAAACATTGCCCCAATATATTCCACAGAAGAGGCATCAGTGAACACCTTTTCTTCTTACTCTTATTTGTCTTCATCATAACGGAGCAGGGATGCTCCGTCTACGACTCGCGGATTGGAGGGGCGGGTCGGGTTGACACCCTGAGGGTCAATCACTATTTTCACAACAGCAAAAGAGAAGAAGGGGTATTTATGAGCACATTTTTTGAAGCGTATTACGCACATGTCGAGGCGCGTGCGAAAGAGGGCATTCCGCCGCTGGCATTGAGTAAAGAGCAGACGGCCGCAGTGATTGAGCTGCTGAAAAATCCTCCGGCGGGTAAAGAGGACGAACTGCTGGAGCTGATTACGAACCGGGTGAATCCGGGGGTTGATCCGGCGGCACAGCTGAAGGCAGAGTTTTTATTTCGAGTGGCGCACGGAGAAGATACAACACCGCTGATTGCGCCGAAGCGTGCGGTGGAACTGCTGGGCACAATGGTGGGCGGCTATAACCTCGACGGCCTGATTCGGCTGGTGGAGGAGCAGGGTCCGCTGGCGGCCGTTGCAGGTGCGGCGCTTAAAAAGATGGTGCTCTCGGTGAACTGCTTCGAAGATGTGCAGGCGCTTTCGAAAAAGGGGAACGAAACCGCGAAAAACGTGTTGAATTCGTGGGCGAATGGCGAATGGTTTACCTCGCTGCCGCAGGTTGACGAGATGATTGAAACGGTCGTTTATAAGGTCGATGGAGAGATTAACACAGACGACTTTTCGCCGGCTTCGTTTGCATTCACGCGTGCAGATATTCCGCTGCACTCCACCTGTATGGGCGGAACGTTGTTTCCGAACGGGCCGCAGGAAATTGCGGCACTGAAGGAAAAGACCGGCCTTCCGGTAACGTTTGTGGGCGATGTGGTAGGCACGGGTTCTTCGCGCAAGTCGGCGTGTAATTCGCTGATCTGGCATATTGGGCAGGACATCCCGTGTATTCCGAACAAGCGTCGCGGCGGTATTGTGATCGGCAGTACGATTGCACCGATTTTCTTCAACACGGCGGAAGATTCCGGCTCCTTGCCGATCCAAACCGATGTGAGTGCCTTGACGACCGGCAAGGTGATTAAGGTCTATCCTGCTAAAGGATTGATTACCGATGCCGAGGGGAACGAAATCAGCTCTTATGCCATCAAACCCGATACGATTCTGGATGAATATCGCGCGGGCGGCCGCGTGCCGCTGATCATCGGCAAACAGCTGACGGAAAGGGCGCGCGCGGCGCGGGGCATGAGCTCGATTGAAGAATCGGGTGTTTTTGTGGTTCCTGAAAACCCGAAACCGAAAGCGGGGCAAGGCTATACGCTGGCGCAGAAGATGGTCGGCAAGGCGTGCGGCGTTGAAGGAATTCTGCCGGGCACATCCTGTCTGCCGAAGATGACGACCGTGGGCTCGCAGGACACCACCGGGCCGATGACCGCCGGTGAAATTACCGAGCTGGCCTGTCTTAAATTTAATGCGGATCTGGTGATGCAGTCGTTCTGCCACACCGCCGCTTATCCGAAACCGACGGATGTCATTACGCACGCCACGCTGCCGGTTTATATGATGGACCGCAAAGGCGTTTCGCTGCGTCCGGGCGACGGCGTGATTCACTCGTGGCTGAATCGTCTGCTGATTCCCGACACCGTCGGCACCGGCGGCGATTCGCATACCCGCTTCCCGATGGGCATTTCGTTCCCGGCGGGTTCCGGGCTGGTGGCCTTTGCGGCGGCGCTGGGCGTAATGCCGCTCGATATGCCGGAATCGGTGCTCGTCCGCTTTAAGGGCGAGCTGCAGCCGGGCGTAACGTTACGCGATATTGTGAACGCTATTCCGTATCAGGCCATTCAGGAAGGCCTGCTGACCGTTGAAAAGAAAAACAAGAAGAACATTTTTGCCGGCCGTATTCTGGAAATGGAAGGCCTGCCGGACCTTAAGGTGGAACAGGCCTTCGAGCTGACCGATGCGGCCGCCGAACGCTCCGCCGCTGCCGCCAGCATTAAGCTCGCCCGCGAGCCGATCGTTGAGTTTCTCCAGTCCAATGTGACGCTGATGGAAGAGATGATCAAGGGCGGTTATGGCGATGCCGACACGCTGCAGAAGCGTATCGACGACGTGAAGGCATGGATCGAAAACGGCGAGCTGATGAGCGCCGACGAAAATGCTGAATATGCCGCCGTCATCGAAATCGACCTCAACGAAATTACCGAGCCGATTCTCTGCTGTCCGAATGATCCGGATGATGTGAAAAAGCTGTCCGAGGTTCAGGGCGCGAAAATCGACGATGTCTTTATCGGCAGCTGCATGACCAACATAGGCCACTTCCGCGCCGCCGGCGAAGTGCTCGCCGGCGAAGGCTTTGCCAACGTCAATCTTTGGATCTGCCCGCCGACCAAGATGGATGAGGCTCAACTGAGGAAGGAAGGCTACTACGCAAAGTACATCGCCGCCGGTGCGCGGATGGAAATTCCCGGCTGCTCGCTCTGTATGGGCAATCAGGCGCGCGTACGCGACAATGCGGTGGTCTTCTCCACCTCCACGCGTAACTTTAACAATCGGATGGGCACCGGTGCGCAGGTTTATCTCGGCTCCGCCGAACTCGCCGCCGTGGTGGCGCTCAAGGGCGCACTCCCGACGCCGGCGGAATACGTCGAAATCGTCGCGCCCAAGTTGGAAGGAAAAACGGCGGAGGTATACAACTATCTAAACTTTGATCAGATGAAAGGGTTTAGTGTTTGAGGCGAAAGACGGAATGCGTATTGCGTATTGCGTAATGCGTATTGCGTAATGCGTATTGCGTAATGCGTATTGCGTAATGCGTAATGCGTAATGCTTAATACGTAATACGAAATACGTCAGGCGTGATGGGCGGCCCGAGGCCGCCTTTTTTATTGGAATCCATTTCAATTGATTGGGAAATGCGTCATAGTCTATGTCCAATTTTAAGGAGAGCAATGAGAGCTGGATCGGATAAAAAGATTGTCGGGAAAGAGGAATGGCTGGCGCGGTCGGCGCGTGAGGATCAAACGCTGTTTTCGATGTATTCGTCGGTTGCAGACTGTATTGTGACGGAGCCGACGCTGATGTGTGTACCGATCGACGACCATATGGTGCATCGGGGCGACGGCGTGTTTGAATCGTTCAAGTGCATTGGCGGCAATATTTATAATCTCGATGTGCATCTTGCGCGGCTGGAGCGCTCCTGTTCGGCGATCGGGATTGCGATGCCGGTTGCGCGTGAGGAAAT
The DNA here is from genome assembly GCA_964402125.1 of uncultured Verrucomicrobiota bacterium. Lineage (GTDB taxonomy): Bacteria > Verrucomicrobiota > Kiritimatiellia > Kiritimatiellales > Pontiellaceae > Pontiella. Next base: position 2,780 of record CAYOBH010000032.1, on the reverse strand, counting down.
GTCAGACGTTATCGTGCAGACGGTGCGCGCGGGCGGTCGGGAAAATTCGCTGGTCCGTCTGCTGGTTTCGCGGGGAACGGGGACGATGGGGATTAATCCTTATGCGTGTACCAGGCCGGAATGGTATATCGTGGTTTACGAACTGCCGAACGCGGGGTGCACGATGTCCGAAGGCGTGGCCATCGCGGTGAGTCAGGTGCCGATGAAGCCCGGGATTTTTGCGACCGTGAAAACCTGCAACTATCTGCCCAACGTTTTGATGAAAAAAGAGGCGATCGATTTCGGTGTTGATTTCACCATTACGTTGGATGAAGAGGGCAACCTTGGCGAAGGTGCCACGGAGAATGTGGGCATCGTTACGCCGGAGCGCGAACTGTTGATGCCGCCTCCGGAGCGGGTGCTGGCGGGAACCACTGCCAAGCGAGCGCTGGCGCTGGCGCAGCAGTTGATTGCAGAAGGTCTCCTGACTGCGGCGGAATATCGGCCGATCAGTCCGGAGATGGCGCGCTCGGCGGCAGAAATGCATATTTACGGCACGACGCTCAACATAACGCCGGTAACCTCGTTTAACGGCCGACCAGTGGCAAACGGACGCCCCGGCCCTGTGGCGACCCGTCTGTTTGAACTGCTGAAGCAGGAAATGATCCCCGACAGCTCCCGACTAACCTGTGTTTTTGATCCTTCGGATCAGAAAAAATCCTAATTTCTAATCCCGAAATCCGAAACAATTTCTGAATTGGAAATAGTTGAATTTGCCAAACAGGTGACACGGAGAACGTTTCCATGTTTTACTATCGGTGTTTGTTTAGGATTTAGAAATTCGATTTTCGGGTTTTGAGGAACGCAATATGGCCGTTGAGATAGAGCGCAAGTTTTTGGTGGAGAGCGATGCCTGGAGGGCGAGTGCAGACGCCGGGCGACGCTGTATTCAGGGCTATCTCATCTCCCAAGGCAAAAAAGTGCTGCGCGTGCGCCACATCGGCGAACGCGCATTTTTAACGCTTAAAGGCCCGACGATGGGGATTTCCCGTGCGGAGTTTGAATATGAAATTCCCGTAAGTGATGCCGAGGAACTGCTGGCGATGTGCGATCGCCGCATTGAAAAAACGCGCTACCTTGTTTCCTTCGCCGGCATGGTCTGGGAAGTCGACTGTTTTTCCGGTGCCAACGAAGGTCTGACGCTCGCCGAGATCGAGCTCGAAACCGAAGATCAGCGCTTTGAGCGGCCTAGCTGGCTGGGAGAAGAAGTCAGCGCCGACCCCCGCTATCACAACGCGCGCCTTGCCCGCCATCCCTTCAGCACATGGGGTGATTAGCCCTGTTTGATCGAACGGAGAATGTGCTGCGCGGCGAGCTCCGCGCCGCCGGGCTCAATCTGTTCGCGCGGCGGCGGAGCGGATTCAATTGTTTTGAGGGCGCGGCCAAGGTGGCCGGCGTAGAGTTCCTGATTCGAGATGAAGGCTTGGCGGCAGTAGCGCTGGATGCAGTCAACGAGCACAGGATATTCGCGGAAGTGGGCGCGGTCGGAATAGAGGATGGGTTTGCCGTTGGCAATGCTCTCGGAGACAATACCGAAGCCGGGCTTGGTCACGACGATGTCGACGGAGGCCATGACGTCGGCAAAGCACACGATTGATCGGTCGATGGTATGTACGACAGAGCCGGGCCATTCCAGTGGTTCCACGGCGAAGAATTCATAGTCTGAAAGCGCGGCGATCGCCTCGAGCGCGGGCGGTTCGAGCAGCAGCGAGGTGAACGACAGCAGGACCCACTTTTTCTGCGGATCGGCGCCGGAGACTTCGGCGATGAGCGCTCTGCGGTTGATACCCGGCTTGGCGAGCAGCGAAAGATCAATCTTGCGGGGAAAGGCTTCCATCGGTTCAGAAAAGGGCTGGCGCAGAAGCAGGTCGGTCTGCTGGTAAACCGTGCGGAACTTTTCCACAAAAAAGGACCAGCGCGGATTTTCGGCAACAAAGTCGGCGTATATCCAATCCCACCCAAAATTACTGGTGGCTATATTGGCCAGGCCCAACTGCTGAGCGGCGGCGAGCGGAATGGCCGGAACATCGGCCACAACTACGCCGATATTTTCAGTGCGAAGAAATTCAATTTCCTGCTGAATCAATTCGGATTCGCTGGCGTAGAGCTGCTCCAGTGCAGCCAGCGAGGCCTCGAGATCCACCCGAATGGAATCTTTCTGAATCAGGCCGACATCGAAGGCACCGCTCCGCAGTTCGATGGAGGCGGGAATACGGCTGCGCATGAATGCTTCGGGCAAATCGGTTTTTATCATGATCGGGATTTCGGGCGCGGCGGTGTGCAGCTCGTTGAGGATATCGCTGGCGCGTGCGCCATGGCCATATCCGTGAGCCGTGATGTAATAAGCGATTTTTTTCATTACCGTGGCTAAAACTGAAACATGGCCGAGCGGATCACCTCTCCAACGGTCGGATGCGGGAATACAATTTCCTGAGCGTCCTGCACGCGAAGCCCGGATTCGATCATGGCGGCGGCGCCCCAGATTATTTCCGAGCTGTATGCGCCAAACATATGCACGCCGAGCAGCACGTTGGTATCAGCGTCAATTACCACCTTAACGGAACCAGGGCCGCGCTTGCCGTTTTCGGCCAAAAAGCGCCCGCTCATTGTCAGCGGTAACGACGCCGTTTTCACATTGATTTCGGCCGCTTTCGCTTCCCGCTGAGTCAATCCACATCCGGCAACTTCCGGCAGTGAATAAACCGCCCACGGAATCGCATTGGTGCGGAATCGGTCTTCCC
>CAYOBH010000031.1:0-20509 GCA_964402125.1 uncultured Verrucomicrobiota bacterium | reverse complement strand
TCCTTGACCGCCATATAGCTCATAACAATCTCCTTGTTGTGACCTTATTATGACCTAAATCCCTAAATGTAAAGGGTCAAATGCAATACGCCCAAAATTCCGCACTCTTACCGAATTGCGAAAATCCTAAGCCCGAAACTTATTTGAATCACTCACAATCACTCGGGCACTCTGCCTCTGGAGGCGATGGATCACATTAAAACTCGGAAGAGCGATGTTCAATTAATTGATTTCGATATGGTTGCACCGCAGGGGCCAACTCGCATAGATCAAGAGCTCTGAACATCGTACCGGGTTCTCAAAAGACAACAATGCTCTAACATTCATTCTAATTCGTACTCCATGGAAACCTGCACTCGGGCTCTACGAAGCTTGTTCAGCAACAACACCCGTTCCCGGGTCAGATTCATAATTCTATAGGCTGCAAATGACTGATACATGGTGGGCGTTATTGATCGCCCTTTCGGCCAATACGTCAAATGAATCAGCTTCTGGTCGGCATCCCGGCTGACGATCCAGGCCCTCTAACGTCTTTTGCTCTTCTGGCTCAAGCTTCCTCATCCATTCCCGATAGACCCGATTCAGTTCCGCATCCCACCGTTCCAGAAAATCATAGTAAATTCCCGCCGTTCGGCTCGACGGTCCCAATCCGTCCTGTGCCGCGTCCAACTCCCGATCCAGTGGGTGCAGTTCTTCCGCCGGTTGCGATGGTGCGCAATCATGGGTTTTTGCCTTTGAACTTCCCAATAGATACCCGCCGACAACACCGAAACAAATCAGCAGGAGGCACCCAAACCCCTTAAAAATCCAGCGGCCCATGATCACCCCTTTACCTTTCACATACTTACTGACTCTCTCTTCGAACACGGGAAAAGCCATTTGTGATACGAGTCTGAATCACCGTCAAAGCCCATTACTTCGCGCGACTCTTTCATCCAGTACGCATGACAGCCGGCGCACTGCATCAGCGTTGTCCGGCACGACGCGACCGGATGCTGCCGACGAGGGTCGATGGCCCTCAAGTCCGGATGTTCACAGCAGTTTGGATCGACTCTCATGATCTCCATACCGTCATTCGGCCCGCGTAAAAAAACGAGGGCCAGTACTTTTCTCAGTGTTTTACTGGATTTACAGGCAGTGTTCCGGCCAGCAATAATATCCCCAGAGTCGCCTCAGATATTAAACTGCCATCACAAGACGACTGTATACCCAATTTGGGGCGGTTTGAGCCGCCCCAAAATTGTAAATCCATTAAAAATAATAGTGTGCACCGAGGCTGACATTGATTCCTATCAACTGAAGGTCTGTATTTTCCACGGATGCCCCCGTCACCCCATAGCCGACTTCAAAATTAAAGCCCAGTTCCGGCAGTCCTTGGAGGAAATACTCGGCACCAATCAGAGGGCGAGCCCAATACACAATGAGATTTTCATCCGACTCACTGGAAAAAGCGGTGCCTCCGCCAAGGCCAAGACCCGCATAGAACCGGCTGTTTTCCCGCACCGCAAGCGCCTTCATGCACTTCAGCTCACCCATTACCAGTTGACCATCAAACGTATCTCCGTCACTATCAGCGTGAATCATGGCATGATAGAACGAACCCTCAACCCCAAAAGAGTCGGTCCGCCATGAACGGGCACTAATACCTTGGAGAAAGTTCCCCGCGACGACGCCCTGATACCCCACTCCCCAGCGGTTTACGTTCTGCGCTGTAGCCGTTTCGCCCTCTCCATACGAGAGACTTGAAACCAAAACGAAACCATCATTCCAACAATTTTCTTCATCTGAATTCCCTTCATTTACAGGTTCATTCCACTGCCTCATTGCAGCGGTTGTAAATGAAGAGGAATTTCAACGTAGATATCTTACAATCGAATCATTGGATTTTTACAATCAGATTACAGAAGTTCATCTTGAGTTTTAATAATCGACTGGTTTTCGTTCCCGTCGTTGCTTTCATGCCAAACAAAGGGAAACCCCATGCGTCCGACCGATCCGGCGATGAAACCAACAGGGAAACCGATCAAATCGCCCAGTCCTGAAATAATACAACTCTGATTATGAAGCTGAATCGAACCACTTCCTCATCTGCCCACACGATCAACCTATAACGTAGAGGTCTCGTTTAATATCTCGATCCGCATCCCTTTTAGATACAGTAGCATCAACGCGCGTTCGCGGGTTAGATTCATGATCCTGTATGCCGCAAACGACTGGTACATCGTCGGCGTCACATCTCGCCCCTCCGGCCAATACGCCGCTGCAATCAACTTTCGGTCGGCATCCCGGTTGACGATCCACGCCCGCTGCGCATCCCGCAACGTTTTTTGTTCATCCGGTCCAAGTTCCCGCATCAACTCCTGATAAACCCTGTTCAGTTCTGCATCCCACCGATCCAGAAAATCATAGTAAATCCCCGCCGTTCGACTCGACGATCCCAATCCGTCCAGTGCCTCGTCCAGTTCTCGATCCAGCGGATGCGTCACATCTTGACTCGGAGAAACCTCCGGCAGCACCTCTTTCACCAGAATCGGCATTTCAGAATCCGCTGCAGGAACACGAAAATTCAATCCGATTGCTACCCCTATGCCCATTGAGAGGATATATCCGACCACATAAAACCGTCTACTCATCATATCCTAACCCGTCACTTTCACCCCAAGAGGACAACCCCTTTTATCGACAGGGTAAAAAGCTTTCTCCACCTCACCTCGCTCCGATTGATTAAATCGCTGGAGTCCCGTTATGACTCCTTCTTTACCCAGATCGACCATGGCTAGCGTTCCATCCTTCAGCGAGACAAAGAAAGATACATGATCGCAGATTTCGTCAGGAGGTATGTAACGCCCCAAAGTTCCGGTCGTCGACTGGATGTCTCCGTTAAGGAAGGGTGTTATATCAGAAGAATTTAGCATGGCCTTCACTTTACGCAATAGCTCCACCGCAGGTTGCTCGCTGGTCAATACGGGCAACATCATGCATCGCTGATCATTGATGGTTTGAATGGTGCCCATCTCTTTAATAATTATCGCTTTCGCCATGACAGGATGGATGCTTGGCCACAGCATTTTCCATTCATTAACATATTCGTCTTCGGTCATAACCGGATGAGCTTCCGGCCCACCGGTCTGATCATGCACTTTTTTCCGGTTTTTTCGTTTCAGAATCACCCCCGCAATGCTCCCACCAAGCATTGCGCAAAAAGGAACAAACCACTGTCCAAAATTATCTGCTTCCGTATCGACATCCGACGCCGGTCTATCATAGCGATCTAGACGATAGGTATACTCATCGAATTGATATTTCATTTCCGAAGGAATCGTTAGACTGGCAGCGATTTCGGCGCACAGGTGCTGAAGCTCGGCACTTTGCTCCTTCATAAAACTACAGGTGATCATGACAAACCCTGTCTTTGTCAGCCGTATCACGGAAAGGCCGACAACCTCGCCAGAAAGATCCGTCGACGATCGCTGGAGCATGTAAACGCTTGCCGTGTCGGGATCAAAATACTCGAACGCGCTGTTCGTATTGCACAGCAACGAAACAGGATCCTGCTCGAACAGATCCCCGAAAACTAAATTATTCCACGGCACCTGGGGTCTTTGCGCCAACGCCTCTTCTCCAATGCGTCCCTCCTGATTGATGTATATGCTGACATAGGGATAAGCAAACCACGACTCCGCACCGGATCGTTGAAGCGCGACATCAACTTTTGCCAAGGCCATCGAGGTATCACTATCCGCCTCCGCACTCATCTTTTTTAGTTCCTGCAACACATCTTCAGGAATCATTTCCCAATTGGACGGAAGAGAGAAACTGATTCCATTGGGAAGGGAATAGGTTTCTTCAAGCCCGGCAGCACAACAGCACGCGCAAAAACCCACTCCCAACAGCACCGTCCAAGCATGTTTTTTCATTCCCATTTCAAACTTCCTTATTCTCATTTCCCAAAGTGCTCTGGACATTCAAGATCATCGCAGCCTCCTCGGCCGAACACGGGGAAAGCCACTCATGATACGAATCATCATCCCCGTCAAAACCCATTTTCCGCCGCGATTCCATCGTCCAATACGCCTTGCAGTTGGCGCACAACCTTATAAATCAACCCAATCCATCTTATTTTCTCCTGATTTACTTTTTACTACTCGTTAAATTGTCACATTGCTTTAACTGCGGACGCTAGACTCTAGGTCGCAGAGCATTTACTCTATGGCAGGGTACACGCGGCTCGAAAGCCGATGGAGCTATCATTTAGATCTGGCCAGTCGAGGCTACGATTCCCAGAGCGCGCCATATTCCCTCCGGCGTTCCACTCTCCTCCTCGCATTACACGCTTCGTGTAATAGTCTGCACCAACCGGATCCGTTATTGCCGTGCTGGGATATGTTCCGAACCAATCCAAACACCATTCCCAAACGTTGCCATGCATATCATATAATCCCCATGAGTTCGGCAAATATGACCCGACTTTCGCGGTGCCTACTCCTGTAGTTCCGGTCCGTGTAGCTCCGCCTTCGGTATTATATTTATACCGACCCACTTCTGCCATGCTTGCATCGAAGTAATATTGATTAGTAAGGTTATTTCCACTGTTCAATGCCGTAGTCGTACCCGCTCGACATGCGTATTCCCACTGAGCCTCCGTCGGAAGATCGAATGTTGTTAAACCTGTTTTTGTCCGCAGTTTGCCCATAAAAGAATATGCGTTCACCTCGCTGTTGGCCGGCCAGTTGATCAAGGGATCATCACTATCCGTAGAATTCTCCCGTATTTCGTTATAACTTACTTGTTCCACCGGACGGGACGCATAGTAAGTATAGTTATAGAAATAACTCGGCTTGTTCCCCATCACCAACTCCCACTGTCGCTGGGTTACCTCAAAAACTCCGATATAAAAGTCTTTAGTAAGAGTCACCGTGTGAAGTCCATTATCGGATGCACCTGGATAATCTGTTGATCTCATTCCCATAACGAAAGAGTCTGCTGGAATTCTGCGCATCACCAATTTGGTGGTCTTGTACTCGTCCGTCCAGCCGCCTGGCGGCACTGCACCTAGGTAGCTTACTGGATAGCTACTCGCATACCGCCCTCCAGAGAGATCAATCACCATGTAATCCGGACTTACCACACGCCAGTAACACTGCTTACCGCTTGTCGTCACCGATAGTAAGTTCGAGCGGGCGCACTCCATCATAACATGAACATCCTGCCAATTAGGCTGCACGAGATTGGTAGTCGACTGCAACACCCAGTCTCCGCCGGAGGGATTGACGCAGAAATTCAACTGCGCGGTCTGTGCAGCACGATCCACGGCAAAGGAGGTGATTTTGCAGAACTTTTCGGCAAAGACTCCGCTGGGGTCGAGCGCCCAGCCTTCCGGCGCAGTTACGTTGTTCATATTCAGCGGGCTGCTGCCTGTTCCCGTATAATTGAACAACGTAAACTCCATCCCGTTCGGCGGTGCGATGTCGTCTGCAAATTCAATGACAATGTCCGCGCCCGAAAAATCAACGGAATCGTCGAAAACAAGCTGGTCACAACTCCCATTCGCCCAAACTGCCAATTTGAGTTTTGTTTTGTTGGTCGAAACGAAAGAGACATCTTGAAGCGTTAATATGCCCGGCGAATCGTCAAAAGCCGGGCCGACGGCAACGTTCCCGCCGGAAATGGTCAGATTGGAAACAGTTCCATATCCATAAATGTCATCAAGAAAATTCATTCGGATCGATGCGCGTGTCGGACTGGACAATATTCCGTTCTCAAGGAATATGGCGTTCCCAAATAAACCATAAAAAAGAACATCATTTTCTATTTTCCATTCAGAGTCCTTAATGAACACAAAATGCATAGCTCCTCCCGCGCCAAGCATCGGACCGATCACCGTAGTATTATGCGAAATCCATGTGCTTCCTCCCGATATGTTGATCAATCCATCGCCGCCCCATGAACCAACCCAAGCGATGCGCGTCTCCAGAGTGCTTCCATCCGTTACATCGACTTGCCCGGAGCCAAATACCCCAAAAACAAGACTGGTGGAACACATCAAATGACTGCCGTTAGTAACCGTTAAACTGCCTGAAGATCCCGTGCTATAGCCGACGAAGATTGTATCCGCATTCAATGAACTGCCATCATCAATTACGACTTCCCCGGCACCCTTTCCCGCTATTGTCAGTTCCCCCGCATTCCATATGGAATTTCCAGAAACGGAGACAATTCCACATGAATTCGTGAATTCGCCAAGATGAACTTCTTGACCTGCCGCATCCCAAGAGGCTCCGGATTTGATTTTAACATCTCCAGAACCTTGATGCCCCACATAAACTGTGTTTGAGACGACATTCCATCGTCCTCCATTCAGGGTCACATCACCCGATCCGCCTGCCGCATAACCCAATGCCACCGGAGATTGGCTTGTCCATGTTCCATTCGGCCCAACGGTGATTTCTCCCCGGCCCGCAGAGCCAATGTATGCCCCAAACGTTCCGGAATTCCACGACCCATTTTTCAGATCCAGAGACCCCGATGCCGAAGAGGCGTAACCAAACGCAACCGCATTGTCCCCAACCGTCCAAGTCCCGCTTGAATCAATCAGAATGTGACCGATTCCGTTATACCCGCAATGCAGCTCCTGACCACAATTCCAAACGCCACCATTTATCTCCACGGTTCCGGTTGCAGCAGGCAACTCTCCCAAATGAGATGCATGTCCATCAGCCGACGTTAGATTCCACTGTTGCCCCGTTGATACCCGGACGAGTCCGCTCGACACATCGCCTACAAACACCGAATTGGTCGTGCTCCACGTATTACCGGATGGCATCGGTGAGGCTTTCACGTCTCCTTCCGTGTAGATACCCGCCGCAAGCGCGACGCGGGAGAATGTGACCAACCCAACAACAAAAACACTGCTCTTTTTAATCACCATACGATCTCCATAAATGTCATTCATAACGTAGAGTCTTTCTCCACACAAATTCTTACATCACTCATCCACTTTCAAACTGCACACGCCGATAGGAGGATCGGAGGCATTTAATCATTTTCAAGATGCTCCATCATATCCGCAAGGCCGACTCGCGGATCTTCAACGCGACCCTCTGCTGTGTATTCCTGCAACCGCCCGGAGGGATCCAGCCGCCAATATCGATAGTCTCTGACCACTCCACCGGATTGTGTCTTGATCGCAATATAGGAATCGGCATCCATTACACGCTCACCATTTAGTTCCACGATGATATCGCCGGGACGCAAAACGGAATGCTGCGCATCATTTTCGATGGAAAAAACCATCGATCCATAATCAACCCCTATCGTCCGAGCCTTTAGAAGATAGGCCTTTGCAGCGTTTGCCATCACGCCGCTCTGCGGCATGGTTTTAGCGGCATACTCGACATAGCGATCCAACTGCTTTTCCACATCATCGTACATGCCCGCCGACATCATCCGGACAATCTTTCCCCACATAATTCCCGGATCGTCATCCGGCAATACGGTGCATTTTTCGCGCAATGCTACATAGGTTTCATCCCGTTTTAGTTTTAGTGCGACTGTCTGAGCATCAAGATCAGAGATAGCCGTCTGTTTTTCCGACTGGATGTCTTGCCATTCCTTCAGCATTACTTCTTTCAGCCGAAGCAACTGGTCCTCCGCTACCAATCCTTTTGGGGACAGTTCGTTCAATGCCGAAAGCTTGCCGGAAATCCCGGCTAATCCCTTTTCATCAATCGTCAGGAACAACATGGATTCCAGAATGTCGAGATAGGCAAACTTGGCTCTAATCTGAAACGTACGTTCGGCTCGCTGAATATTGCCGAACGCCCGCTCCAAAGATTCAATATCGCCACAATCCGTCAATGCCTGGACTTCCCCGATCAACGTCTCCGCCTGTTCGTCAACGGCCTTCAATCCCTGATAACATTTCTGCAGATTGGCATATAGATCCGTTTCGTTTCGGGAGGAATCCATTAAAGTGGATGGCATTTGATGATCCAGCGCACTGATATGCATTTCCTTGCGCAACCGCTCAACCATGCTGTCGGTGAAAAGCTTCGTTTCCTGTTTCTTGCGGGCAATGCTCTGGTTTTTACCACCATCGCTTCCATCCCAGATTTGCCTTAGACGCTGCTGTTCGCTTCCGTCCCAAACCAACTTTAAATTCCCAAGCCGGGAATTGATTCGCGCAGCCTGTTCGACCAGTTCATGCCCAATCACCAAGGAAGCAGCCATTCTGGCTTTAAGCTCTTTCTCCACCTCCTGCACACGCCGATTCTCATTTCCAATCAGCATGGCAAGATCGGTCATAATCTTCTCCACCTTCTTTCCTGCCGATTCGCTCGCTTGATGGGCCGCATCTGAAGAATTCGGTCGGTTTTCCACCGGCAGATAGCGGCATTCCTGCAATACCCTGTTCGCCTCTTCCAGAACTTCATCCGGATAGTCCAACAAGACTTCAAAAACACTGTAATAATATGATTTCCCCAACTGCATGCAGGCATCGCGCCGCAGCTCGAACACACGCCGCTCTTCCTGCAACCACCCGGCAGGGCCCACCTCGATCCGCTGCCGGGTAAAAACATAGAACTGCTCCAGATCCGACTGCCAATGAGGAAACAGACTTTCGAAGAATAGTTGGTTGTCATGCATGTGATATCGTTCTTCCGGAAACGTCGTTAAGAGCGACTTGTCCCACGAATCGATCCACTTCAGATTGGCAAGAAACTGTTCTTGCTGGTCGATCCACAGTAGCAACGCCTGCTTCTTCGCGTCATCGGATCCATTGCGCGACACCGAATCATAATAATCCAATGCCTGTTGAGTAGTTTTTTCAACGCCATCCAGCGTGGCATCCACATTCACCAATCCCATGGCCAGATCGGTTGACATCCGCTTCAGAACACTCTGTTGACTCTCGTTCAACGCTCTGTCTTTTGAAAGAAAGGAAAACAAAAATAAACAAAAAGCAACCAACAAAGAACCGCCCGCGATTAACGCAGCCCGGATTCGCTTCCCGGATAGAATGGCGGCAAAGTGACGTGGACGACCAATTAACCGGCACAACTTAGTCAAGACCGAAGTAAAATGATCGTGCGAATAGTTTATCGATTCATGCCGATCCAACTCTTGCAACGCCTCAGGAAGATCATCTTTTGCAGGAAAACTAAACCCCGGCATGGTTACTGGAATAATTCTCCGTTTAGCCTGAAGCGCATGCGCAAGTTCTCTATGCAACCAATCCGACTCAAGTGTGCACCGATCCAAGCTGTTTACGCTTAGAATTACAATCACAGCTGTACTGTTTTCAATATACCGCAATAACGCTTTGTCAAAATGCCCGTCCCGAAGCGAATCAACATCCAGAAAAACCTTGTATCCCCGCGCCTCCAATGAGGTTTGCAGCAAACGTGCTGTTTCAGAGCCGCCGTCACGTCGATAGCTAATGAATACATCGTACTGTTTCATCCCCCCCCCTGTCTATGAAAAGTATTTTAAATCAGTCGTGATTGGTTTGTTAAGTTCTTCTTTCATCTCATCAAGCTCCGTTTTCAATTCATCATGAACCCTTTTTAACTCATCTAACTTCTTGATCAACTCATTCATTTTTGACTGGGCTTGCATATCCCGATTGCCATTCACCCTTAGGTCATCTATTTCTTTTTCAAGGGATAGAATCTGATACTCCAAATCAGAGATTCGGAACACAAGGAAGAGCTGTCTAGCAACCAGTCCTCGAATACCTTCAGCACCAGATGACCAAGATTGTAAATTCGTTTCCGCGATACTCTTTTCCAATGCGAAGTTATTGGAAAATGATTCTGTACTGGATGTGTCCACTTCATGAACATTCTCAGGAACTTGAATAGAATCAGCTTTTTCCCCAGACTCAGCCTCCGATGCCAATAACTCCGTTAATTGAGCATGACTGGTCCAATCTCGTCTTTTCCTATCCCAGGTGCACTTTCGTTCAACTCCGACCAATACAAGCATTGTTACCGCCAGTCCAAAATAGAGTAGGCGTTTTTTAAATGAGCTATTTATATCCGGAGGCTGAACTATCGAACCAACTGAACTCGGCGGAGTGCCCAAACAAGCGTTTATGGATTTCAACAGATGGGAATAATATTGCTCATGAGATTTCCAGCACGCATCCAGCCAATGGGTGGGCCCCAGAAACAACTCCAGTGATTTAGACGGGAGAATGTCCTCTACGTGGAAGGAGATGATGGTCAGGCCATGGTGGAACGCTCGTTCAACTTCGCTTTTTACGTAGGGGGAGTTGTTGGCCGACTTGGTAAAGACAACCACCAGAACTTTGCACTGTCCGCTGATAGCATCAATGATGGCCTCGGAATAATTCTGCCCATGACGGATATCGCGCGGTGCAATCCAGCAGCGAACGCCATTCTCTTCGAGAAAATGGCACATCGCGTGGGCGATTTTTTTATCCTCGCCCGCATGGCTGATGAACACCTCGTATAAGCTCATTAGGCAACGTCCTCCATCAACCTGCCGAGTAAGCGGGGGATTGCCCGGATCATTTGATGATCCTTACTTTTCTCTTTTTCCGGCAATTCATCGAATGGAACCAGACAACCGTTTCGGCGAATCTGTTTCAATTGCGCGGAAGTTTCTTTATTCAAGGGAGATGGAGGGAGCCACCCCCCGAGCAAGCGCTCTGCACACCAGCGCCGATGCTCCAACTCGGCCAGCATGAGCATATTGGCATCATCCTTGATCCACTCGCTGAATTGACCGAGATCCGATGCTGAATCCATTTGGCATCCTGCCATGGCCAACTTGATGGGCATATGATCAGAGGCTTGGCGATTGGAATCGCGACCCCATTCATAATCATCCAACCACTTGCGCTCGGTATAGCAGGCGAATTTGGAAGGATCGGCGCTTTCCCAAGCGGCCTTGTTTGCCGAATTACCCCACTCGAAGTGAAATAAGGTGCTCAGGTTCTGCGCCAATCGCTCCATTTTGAATGAATGGATAAACGATGGTGAGCAGGTTTCTCCATATGAACCAAATTCGATGCAGTCGGGGGTCTCCGGCAAATCGCCGACGCGTTCAGGATAATTGAACCATGCAGCGACCAGCAGATCATTTCTTGGTGATAATGGCTCGGTGCTGCCGGACTTAAGCAGCCTGACGCGCGGCATCAATAGGCTCATCAGGCTGACGGAACGCACGCCTTGATCTACGCAAAAATAGGCATTCACCCGCCAATCTTCTGTAAGATGACGGAAGAGCGGAAAATCATCGGCCAGCAAATCGGCATTAGCAACAGGCAACTCGACAAATTCTATCGAGGGGAAAAGGAATCGTGTCGCGCGGGCTAATTCGGGAGAAAGCTCCGACTCCGGACGGAGACAAGGATTTTCAAGGTAGAAACGGGCTTCTTCTGCCGTTGCCCCTTGACAGATGACGGTAATCTCCCGCTGCTGGCCGGGTTTCAGATGCAACATGCGAAGGCTCTGCAAGAGGACGGCGCGAGCCGGGGCCGTATTTCCAAAAATGACCGTATGAACATGCTGTGCTTTGTCTTTATCTGCAATCGGAACACACCCGTGTTTGCGGAACAACTCGCGCACTGCCCGCTCGATCGGGCTGAAACAGTGAACCCGTAAGCTTGATCTGTGAATTGTATTTTCCAAATAGATCCGTGAGCGATAGTGCTCGACCACCACATAGCAAGTAATGGCCTTTTCTCCTGAACAACCACCACATTCGTTGGGTCCCACCGCAACTCCTTTGCGCTGGCATACTTTCGTTGGGGATGCAGGCAATACCCGATCAAGCTGCATTGCAATCCGGCAGTTGATCTCATCGGAAGCTGTCATTACATAGATTTCCGAAGCATCGCAGACTCCCGCGCTCTTCAACACCGACTCCACCGTGGCATCGCCCTCGAAAACTGCCACGCCCATGCGCCGCAAATCCACAATCGGAGAATCGCCTTTATTCAAATCAATGCCGACCACCCGCATTTTTTCGGCAATCAACTGCTGCGCCAACTCGTGTCCTTTCCAGCCAAGGCCACACACCACCACATATTCCCGACGTAACATTTTCCAGCACCGAATCCGACAGCGGTTTAAAAGATCTGCATACTGGCTATGCACGAGCAGAAAGAAGGCACTGAACGCAAGCAAAAAACCGCTGGTTCGTGAAACGATAAGCCACACATTGGTATACTGACTGGACGTTTCGGAATTGCTTGGAACAGCTCTTTTTCCAGGTTGGTTTTCCTGTTGCTCAAGTTTTGATTCCGGCTCGGGATGATAATCCTCCACCCCCTTAAAACTCGTCTCTCCCATTAAATGGCCGACCGACTCCCATGCACCGCGTTTATAATCAAGTCCATAGGATGTATCGTGATAGCCGATCATTCCTGAAATAACGGTGACGGCAAACAGCAACAGCGGCAACCCGATCTTCCACGTCTCCGGCTTCAGCAAAAAACGATAGGGAGGAACATCTCTCTTTTCTCTATTAAACTTATCCATTATTGATCTTCCTCTCGGTCTTTCGGCACAATCTCATATCCCAGCTCCTGAATCATACGGAGGGTTTCAGTGGCGGTGGCGCGGTCATACTCCTTTTCGGAATCCGGGAGCTGATCATACGGCACCAGACACGGATGCGTCTTCGCCTCATCATCCCGCTGGTCGCCGACTTTCCAACCCTCGGAAAGGCGCCGCGCCATCCACGTCTCGTGCACTCTTTCCGCCAGTTGTTTAAAAATCGATGCAGAAATAGACGAATCCTTTTGGCCACTATCGTTCATTCATCTAACCCTTCATTATTTGCATTGGACAATATGGGTTCTGGAATCGTATCCCCATATTTCTCATACGCTTCGTCAGCCTGCTCACGGGTCAACCAATAATAATCCAGCTCGACCCCAAGAATGCCGGGATCGACCTCAAGCGCAATCAGCTTGCCATCGCGGAGGATTTCCATTGGAACTTTGGATTCGTTTGCAAAATGCTTTTCCAACCCTTGTAACTGGGCAATGTCAAGACATCGGTAGTCATGGTAAGATACCACCTCGTCGCCAGCTTGGATTCCTGCCTTTTGCGCTGTGGAATGATCAAGAACATTTGTGATGTAAACCGTAAAAAACCACCGATCCGGATTTTCTTTCCGTTCCAGACGACTCCGCATATTCGCCTCTTGGACAAAATATCCGTAGGCCTGATCCACAAGGTCGAGATGCTGTAGGCATATAGCAAGATTGTTCAGGCTACTCACAACATCAGGGTGATCGCCCTTGTAAATCCGCTGGCGCATAGCCAGCGATTCCTTATATTTCGGCAGTGCCTCGTCTGAACGGCCCAAACTATCCAAACAAACGGCTATATTATTAATCTCGAAAGCTACATCCGGGTGATCTCCTTTATAAATCCGCTGATACATCACCAGCGATTCTTCATACTTCGGCAGGGCCTCATCTAAACGGTCAAGTGATTGCAAGCAGAATCCAATATTCCCAATTCCGAGAGCTACAGCCGAATGGTCTCCGCTATAAATCCGCTGATACATCGCCAGCGCTTCCTCGTACTTCGGCAGTGCCTCATCTGAACGGTCCAAACTATTCAAACAAGCCGCCACATTATTCAATCCGAGTGCCACATCCGGATGATCTCCCTTGTAGATTCGCTGATACATCGCCATCGCTTCCTCGTACTTCGGCAGTGCCTGATCTGAACGGCCCAAACTATGTAAACAAGCCGCCACATTATTCAATTTGAGTGCCACATCCGGATGATCACCACCATAAATCCGCTGATACATCACCAGCGACTCTTGAAAGTTCGGCAACGCTTCCGCCGACCGTCCAAGGGAATCCAAACAGAATGCCACATTATTCAATCCGAGTGCCACATCCGGATGATCGCCCTTGTGAATTCGCTGTTTCATTGCCAGTGACTCTTCGTACTTCGGAAGCGCTTCTGCTAAGCGTCCAAGAGATTGCAGACAATACGCCACATTGTTCAGCCCAAGCGCCACATTAGGATGGTCGCCCGCATAGATGCGTTGATACATCGATAGTGCTTCGTCGTGCTTTGGCAACGCCTCCCCAAACCGTCCAAGATCATCAAGACAGTTGGCCACATTGTTTAATCCACGCGCTACATCTGGGTGATCCTTCACATAGATCCGCTGGTACATTTCAAGTGAGAACTCAAAGTTCGGCAATGCCTCTGTCGATTGTCCAAGAGATTGTAGACAAGATGCTAGATTATTTAACCTAAGCGCTACTGACGGATGATCTCCTTCATAAATTCGCATAGTCATCTCTAGCGCTTTTTCATGACCAGATAAGGCCGCCGCCAAACTCCCAAGGCTCTGTAAGGAATTTGCCATATTGTCCAAAATGTCCGCCATATCTGGGTGATCGCCATTATAAATTTTCTGAAGCATCGCAAGTGAATCTTCATACTTTAACACCGCTGCTGACGAACGTCCTACAGACTCCAAGAATATTCCATAGGTATTTAAAGCGTCTGCCAGTTGTTTATTATCAATCCCTTCATATAATTGCTCAGCCAAAGTCAACATCCGAGCTCCATGCATCTCTGCATCATGGGGCCGTCCGAGTTTTTCATAAATAACCGCCAATGTTCTCCGAAGAGACAGTTCGACTTCAGGATCAAACTCAGAGGTTTCCAGTTCCTCGCCCAATCGATCCATCACTTCGCGAACAGTCACTTCTCTCTGCTGCGTTTCGGCAGGATCAATCGTGAAAAATATGCCCGTTAGTAGATTCATCGACTGTCCGGCTATCTGCGACTGCTTTTCGGCCTCAACTTTCTGCCGCTCGGCTAGTTCTTTCTGCGCGACAGCTTCCGTCTCGTTGGTCTTTGCTAACTGCGCCTGTTCGTCCGCTCGATCCCGCTGCGCGGTTGCTTCCACAGCTTTTTGCCATGCAAAAATTCCCGATCCGGCGGCAACCAATGCCAATACAGCAGTAACCGCCAGCCAGCGGGCTAAATTGCGGCTTTTCTGCCGCTCTTTACGCAAGCGATATTCTTTGTCGTTAGCCTCATAATCCCGAACCGGTACACCGAGCGCGCCAGCCATAATCCGAGCCAGACCTTCTTTCAACGTCTGGTCATACCGCCCGACCAGCTCCTTGATGACTTGCGGCTTGTGGGTGTTCTGCAGAATCAGGTTTTCGCGATAAGCCGCCGATGAGGTCCATCCCTGCAAGTCTCCCTTTCCTTCCGGCAGGCGGAAGTCGGCTGCGACCGGTTCTTCATGGCGGGCTTTATCCAAATTTCCATCCATATCAACCGGATGGACCAGTGCCGGAGGAAGGCATTCCCGATAGGGGCTGAATCCGGCCTTTTGTTTTCCAACATCCCAGCTGACATTCGGCTCTCCTTCGATCATCACCGCAAGAATGCGGTTCCCCTTGCCGGTTTTCTTGAAGTAGAGAATCTCGTCGTTCACATACTGGCTCTCTACTGACCGGGGAGAACAAATCACAATAAGATACTTGCTTCGATCCAACGCCTGCCGGATGCCTGTGGAAAGGTCGGCTCCAGCAGGCAGATCGGTTTCATCCCGAAAAACCGGATAAAGACGGTCTGGAATAACGTCACCACGCTCGTTTTCTTTCCCCTTTAATACGTCAGGAACCTCATAGCCTTCCAACTGCTGATGCAACCAGTCCGCCCATCGCCGCCCGTCCTGCTGATTATCCAAATGGCGGTAACTGATAAACGCCCAATATTCGCGTTTCAAATCTTTAGCCGACTTCTCGCCCGGTTCATTACCCTGTATCGCCATGTTCAATCTACCTTCATAAAAGCTGTGCTCGCCGAAGGCAGCAAGGGGATATTCTTCAGGTTTTCCAGCGCTGCCCGGTCCGCCGGGTGGATGAACATGGCCGAATTGTTCATCGAATTGCCCTCTCATTTTCTTCGTCCTGCCAAGCAGAAACCAGCAGCCGGTCGGAGTCATCCCAAGCATCTTTGAATATCTTCCAAGGAATGGGATCGGTAAAATCCTCGGAGCTGGAGTCCGAAAGCCGCACCGCCGTTCCGCTCGGATCCGTCACGATTTCAAAAACGCGCACCGCATGATCCGGCTTCTGCATAAAAAGTTCTTCGACCCCTTCCATAATTCGTTCCGTCAGTGTATCCGCTTCCATCTCCCCCCGATCCACAGCGACAATTACGCGTCGTCCCATGCTGATCAGCCGCTTTAAATCCTCGGCACTGGCATCATGGATTCGTTCAACCTGCAAGCCGTGCAACTCCAACAAATTACCAAGACAAGCAATGGGAGTTCCCCGTCCGGGCTGGTACCATCCGTTCGCGACACTTTCCTCCACCAGTTGATCAAGAGGAATTTCACACCCGATTTCTTTCAGCACCTGCCATTCACACTGAATGGCGCACAATTCCGAAACGCCGCTGTCAGCCAGCACGGGAACTGGATCGGGCAGGAGTTCTGTGAACTCGCTTTTTTCCTTAAGCCAATGGAGCAGCCGACCGAGTCCGGACGAAGGGTCGAAAGCGGAAGATCTCGACCGATCCATAATCATGGCCGCAGCTTCGTTGCGTTCCTGCTCATCGACACTTGGTAACAAGGCGGATTCTTCAAGCAAGCCCAGTTCCTGAACTGTTAACAACACTTGGGCACAATGCAGGCAGGATGAAATGTGGCGACGAATACGGTCCGACTCTTGCGATGAAAGGCTTCCTTCGGCCAGCAGGGACAATTCGATGTCGGACGGACAATTATGCATAAACACCTCCCTCTTGCATCATGATGCGCAAACTGGCCATGGCACGGTTGCAAAGGGTGTAGACATTTCCGGGAGTGGTCTGAAGCAGATTGGCGACTTCCTGAGCACTGTACCCTTCCAGTTTGTAAAGCTGAATGACCAAACGCTCCCGGGGATTGTCCATGAGCGACACATATTCCAGAAGTTCAGATGCCATTTTCGCTTTTTCCACCGAATCGTCAACGGCAGGAAACAATTCGCGTCCCATCTCATCATAAAGAGGCTGAAACCGGTTGTTTTCTTTCACAACGGCATCCATCTTCTTCCACAGAAACCGAGCCGCGATCGTGCTGATGTAGCTTTCCAGGCGGCATTCGCCGCGATATCCTCGAAGCGCCTTCCAGTCATCGCATTGCAGCACCAGAAAAATTTCACTAACCAAATCACAAAACGTCATTCCCAGTGTACGGAATTTCAGTTCCGAAAGATACTTGAGTCGGGGACCGCAACGATCAATCAGCAGATGAACGACAGCTTCCCTGTTACCTCCGATGATTTCGCGGACCAGTAAAGCATCTTCTGGTTCATTGCATACGCTGCTTTCACTAAAGGAAAGAGAGCGCTCCCGTAATCTGGTAATTTCAAGCAAATGCTCCCGTTTTTCTACCCGCTCGCCGTCCTTCATTTCATCAACCCTTCTGCCGGTACCTCGACAGACAATCCGCCAACATGGTCTATTTCCAACTTTTCATACCCCATGCTAAAGGGATCCGTACGCCCAAATCGTCATCTTGTTATTCGGCTCAAAAAATCGACTCTCTTTTGCTTTCTCTAGCCCGACCGGCCGATCCGTCGAGCACCTCTTTGAAGACATGGGAACAAAATAAAAGAGCAGAGTCAAAGCCTTATGGATATATTCGATAGAAATCTCCACCTTTCCGTTATCTTCTTCACGCGACGAGGACGTTGCGTCTACTACAATCTACCATGCGTTTCGGGGCTGATCGAGCACCGCTCTTCAACTGGAGATTCATCGGGGAAGAATTCCGATCTTACACTCCGAGCCTCGGATTTTTGACAGCACCTTTTCGCGCTATTTCGCCTGTTTCGCGGTCAATATACATGGTTCCCTCTCTTTTTCACGCGACGGGGACGTCGGCTACGACGATGTAATTGGCTCGCAGAGCCAACGTTACAACAATGGCTTCGTTTGCTCTCTTCTTCACTCGCAAGGATGTCGCACGTGATAATGCAACGTTGTCGAGTCGGATCTGTGAGCCGAAATGCGGAGTGCTGAGGATGTCGCGCGACGATGAAGATTAGGATGGGCAGGCAGGGATGCCCGCGATACGGCAAGGCAGGCACGACTCCACTTTTCAGCCAAAGGGCTAATAAAATCCTCTGTGCACGGGTATTGACAAAACAATTAGGACAAAATGATTACACACAATATGAACGAATTATTTTATCCTCATCATTCTTCCGAAATAATTTTGCTGCAAAGTTTAGTAAAACAGTTGCTACGGCGATGCAGATTAAGATAGGCAGGGATGCCTACCCCACGACGAAAAGAAGGTTCCTCATTAATCTCTTCATCGTAATTTCCTCTCTATCCAAAATTGACCATGCCCGCGACTTGTCCGAGGCTGGAGACGCTTTCACCAGCAGATACTGCGCATCACGCGTGCCG
Source organism: uncultured Verrucomicrobiota bacterium (assembly GCA_964402125.1). Lineage (GTDB taxonomy): Bacteria > Verrucomicrobiota > Kiritimatiellia > Kiritimatiellales > Pontiellaceae > Pontiella. The sequence goes on along the minus strand of CAYOBH010000031.1, from coordinate 2,072 downwards.
CAAACGCCCGCGCCTGCATCTCCCGCATCCCCAGCGCATCGGTATTCGTGCTCTTCCCCGTCCGCCCATAATTCACTTCCACTAAATTCGGCATCCTGATTCTCCTTAAATCCAATCAAACGCCCGCATCCGATCCCTGATTCTGCACAACGTTTCCGCCATGAGATCCGGAGCGGGAAGCACTCCATAAACCAGATTACGAAACTCTCCCGAATAAACCGGCTCCAGCTCTTTCCAGACCGATTCTGCATCCGCAAACACCAAAGCGTCTGCCGGATGCGAACGAATCCAGTCCGAACCGCTCAATGTCTTCAGGTCGCTCCGCGCAATCTGCTTTAACAGCTTCTCAAAATCATCCGACTCAAAAAAGCGGTCATACTCCGCCCGCCCTAAGAGCTGATGCAAATCATAGACGTGCCGAACCTTGTTTTTCAACGACTCGACCGGGTTCTCACCGCAGGAAAAACGAGCCAGACTCATCACCTTCTCGCAAAACGTACGCTCCGGGCGGAGCACCTGCACATCGAAAGGAAGCAGATCGAACGATGCTGCCATCTCCTCCTGACCGTTCCGGGTCATCATGTCATACAGATAGCAGCTCAGCGGCCGGGTTGCGCTGGGCTCGGACTCTCCTAGCCAGGAGCTCTCCAGAATAATCACATCGCCCTGTACCTGCCCGAACCGCCCCTCGAACAGCTTTGGATAACTGTGCGCCGTTTTTCGGATCATTCCGAACTTCACCGTCACGCCGTCCACCTCCGCTTCCGGAAGCAGCTCGCCCACCGCCTGACTCACCGTCTTCAACTTTTTCTTCAACTGCGCGCCGCTGACTCCGGCAGACTGCCTCACCACCAGATCCACATCCTCGGAAAACCGGTCAATCAGCCCGTAGCACTTCGACAGCGACGTTCCGCCTTTAAAAACACAATCGGCCGCCACTGAACTGCCGAATACCGCTTTCAGCGCAAGTGTCACCCAGTAATCCTTCTCCACAAAAATTTCGGGCAGCTGCATAGCCTGCGCGGTCGCCAAAACCGCCTGACGGAAAAGCCGATTGTCCTCATGAAGTCTCATTCCTGAATCCTCCATGCCTGCGCATTCGGAAGCACCCGCCCGGCACCGGGAATGCAATACGTCGTCAACGGATTCAGCGACTCCATCAGGCGGACAGACAATTCGCTATCCACCTGCTCGCCCAGCAAAGCCCCCAGCAGGGCGCGGGTTGACGGAGGATACTTCATCGCCAGACGCACCAGCGTCCGGCGGTCGTCCTCGGGCCGCTCCGTCACCAGCGCCCGCAAGCGCACACAGGCATCCTCCACCGAAGTTTCGGGAATCTTCTTCACCGTCCGAACACAATCCAGTAACTGAAGAAGCAGAATATTCTCTGGCGTAATCCGGTTCTTCTGTTTCAGAAACACAATCCGGTACACGCCCCGGCGCAGCGGCGGACGAACCTCATTGCGCCCGATCTGGACAACCCGCCCCACCTGCGTCGACAGCTTCAGCCGGTTATAAACACTCAGCCCTGTCAGATAGCCCGTCACCCGCCCGCCGCTCTCCAGCAAATCCTTCACCACCTCATCCGGCCCCGGCGGCAGCACCCCGAACGGGCTGGGCTCCGGCTTATAAAAGCGACCCTTCGACAGCCGGACAATCTTCCCCGCATCCGCCATCCGGCTCAGCGCCTTGCGCGCCGCATCCAGACTCTTCACCTCACCCTTAAAACTGGACGCGGTGAAAACATAGCCCTTCGCAAAGCGATTGATCGAATTGGCAATGATATCAGTGGTTTTCATCAGAAACAGAACCTAGACCCGCCCAAACAAATGTCCAGTTTTTTCGATAAAATATCGGACAAAAATCACCTCAAACCAGACGGACTAAACCCGGTTTTGACAAGGTTCACCCAGTAGCTCTAGGCTTCGGCATATCGAAGCCTAGAGCTACTGGGTGCCCTCTGCCCTTTCCAAACCTCGGAACTCAACTTCCATTCATTCGCCACCAAAAACACCAAAAACCGCAGCGCGGCATAGCCGCAACCAATAAACACCAAGGCACAAAGGGCTCCA
>CAYOBH010000030.1:0-20771 GCA_964402125.1 uncultured Verrucomicrobiota bacterium | reverse complement strand
GAAAAACGGGGGATGGGGTTGGACCCATTATGAATCGGCTTATTAAAACCTTATATTTCTGGATTGGAATCGTACTCTTCTGCAACCTGTTGTCGTTGTCGGCGGGACTTTTTTCGGACGTACTTCCAAAGGGCTTTTTTCTGCTGTATCCCATCGCCGGCGTCATGCAGTTTCCTTTAATTCTGGCGATTGCTCTGGCTCATTTTGGACTCAACATTCTTTTTGATTTACTGCCCGAAAAGTTCGCAAAGAGGAGTCAGTGGATCACATGTACACTGTTCCTTTTTTTCTGTACGGGGGTCTACCTGTCATCACAGATCATGCGGATCGAAATCGGCGCCTTTCTTTCGTGGGATATGCTTGGCCTCGCCATGAGCGATACGAAGCAGCTTTTGCCGGACATCGGACGGCGTATCGGGGTTCACCTTCTTCTTCTGGCGCTTCTCACATCGGCCGTCGGGTTCGGATTTGTCCGCTACTACCACCACTCCTCCCGCCCTGTCGGCAGAAAATTTGCAGTCCTCATGGCGGTCGTACTCGGACTGAGCGGAACTTCTTTTGCCATGCTAATGGGTTCATCCAAACCGTCGGCATGGCAGGTTCAATACGACATGCTCCCTACGACCTTCCTCACGTCCACATTGGCGGAAAACCTGCTGCTGGCGAACGATTATGCAGAGGAAGCGATTGAAACCATCCAGCTCGACCCGCGCACTTCGCTCGAAGACTATCTGGAATACAACACGCCCCAAACAACCCCTAATATATTTTTGATCGTGCTCGAATCCATTACGTGGAATCACTTTTCTTTCACGGGTTACGAACGGGAAGATATTACGCCTAATCTTCAGGCATTTTCGGAAGAGAGCACCCTCTTCCCGTTTACCTACGCAGCGGCCAACCACTCCAACTATGCCCAGCCCAGTATCCACTCATCACAATACCCGCTCCGAACCAAAAACCTGAACACCTACACGACCGTTGATTATCCCAAAACACTGCTTTTCGACATTTTGGCAAACAGCGGTTATCAAACCGCGTTTATCTCTTCCCAAAACGAGGATTGGTGCGGCATGAAAACCTTTCTTTTCGCCGACACCGAGCTGCAGTATTTCCGCCACTCCAAAGATGAACTCGGCGATGACATTGGCGCAGAGAGTAAAATTGATGACAAACTCACCTGTGAATGGGCGCTGGAATATCTCGAACAGCGCGATCCCGAAACGCCGACCTTCCTCTACATCAACCTCCAACGCACCCATTTCCCATACGATATTCCGGAGGAAGCCGACCGTCCTTATCAGCCCTGCAGCACCGACGACTTCCAATATTCCTATTTAGGCTATCCCCGCGATGAAATCCAAACCGTGATCAACAAATACGACAACGCGCTGCACTACGTCGATGAACAGGTCGGCACCTTCATCAATTACCTGAAGGAAAACGACCTGTATGATGACAGCCTGATCATTATCACCACCGACCATGGCGAATCGTTCTACGAACACGGATTTCCCACCCACAGTTCATCGCTCTACGACGATCAGATCCGCGTCTGTACCCTGATCAAACAGCCGGGCCAGAAAACCGCCGCCGTGCGTAACGATCCGATTTCGCAGATCGACATCAACCCGACCATCCTCGAAATCCTCGGCATGGAGAATTATCCCAGCTTCCAAGGCGAACCCATCCTGAACAATCCACGGACGAACCCCATCTATTTTATCTGCCACAGTATCAACCGAGGCATCGGCATACTCGACTATCCCTTGAAGTTTATACTTCCGGATACGCGCCATCAGCATTTGACCAATATTGAGGAAGACCCTTCTGAGATCATTGACTATTCCAGCCAGGACCCTGAAAGAATGTTGGAGCTCAGAAAGCAATTGGAAATTTTCCGGCAGCAGCAGCTCTACTACTATATGGACCTCCCCGCCGAAGAGCGTTCCAACCTCTTTCCTCCTCGACTGTAAGGCCTCCGTGCAGCTTATCCGCACGAAGGTGGAGTACCCCTCACGTAGAGACGATGGTTCTCTTTTGCAAACTCCAGAATGGCTTTGCGACAGCTTCGTTATGGCGCACAATGGAGCTGGAAGCTCCATCTACGCCCGTTTCTGCATTAAAAATTATCTTCAACCATTGGACGATACGTCAGGTCGTGCACCACCACATCGTCCGGGGCGGTAATACAATGCACAATCATCCGCGCGGCTGAATCGACCGACAAATAGTCGGGCCGCTCCTCCAGACGAAAATCGGTATCCACTCCGCCGGGATAAACCGCCGTAACCTTGACATTAAACGCCCGCGCCTCTTTGATCAGGCATTTCGTAAAGCCCATCAGTCCATATTTCATTGTGCTGTAGATGGAATAGTTGGGCTGAGACCTCTTTGCAATGGTGCTGATTACATTCACAATATGGCCGCTTTTTCGTGCGCTCATCTCCTTGAGCGCTTCACGGCTCAGCAACATCGGCGCACGCAGATTAACGGCATACTGCTGCTCCCAGTCTTCCAACTCAATCTCCTTAATCGGAGCTTTTCGGTTATTTAAGCCGGCATTGTTGATCAGAATATCGACGTGCCCCAATGCAGCGTGCGCTTTTGTATAGAGTGCCACCGCCTGCTTCGGATCGCTCAAGTCCGCCGTCGCTCCAGAGCAACCCGTCGCCGCCATCACCGACTCCAGCAATGCCTGATCGCGCCCGGACGCAAAAACGGTTGCCCCCATTGCGCTTAGCTGTTCAGCCAGTGCACGACCGATTCCGCGCGTTGCTCCTGTAATCAAAACCGTCTTGTCCATTCCGCCTCCTGTATCAAACTTCCGAACAAAGTAACAGCCAGTCGACATCGCCAACGTTCCCTCCATTCCGGAGCCGGGCACACTGATTTTGCTGCTCTTTTACGTCCGCCGCATCGCCGCACACTTCCGCAACGCCGAGAGAACTCTATCGCTCAAAAGGGAATCTACTCTCCGGAATAGATGCACACGTTGATGGGATTTTCTTTAACCACCACTTGGCACAGCTGCGGAAGCACAGGCTTAATCTTGTTCCAAAACCAAAGCGCAATCAGTTCGGCCGTCGGATTTTCCAGCCCCTCAATTTCATTGAGGATCTTATGATCGAGCTGCTCGATCAGCGGATCAACGGCCTTGCGCAAATCGTTATAGTCCAGCACCCAGCCCAGCGTCGGATCGAGTTCATCTTCCAGATGCACCTCAATCGTGTAGGTGTGCCCGTGCATTTTCGCGCATTTATGGCCCGGCGGCACATTCGGCAGCCAGTGCGCTGAATCAAACTTAAATTCCCTATATATTCGCATTTTCGGCATGGTCGTAATCCTTGATTTGTAATGCGTATTGCTTATTCCGTATTGCGTATTCCGTATTGCGTACTGCACATACTGCGTAATACGTGATACGTAATATGTAACACGTACCGCATACTGCGTAATACGTAATATGTAACACGTACCGCATACTACGTAATACGCAATACGTAATACTCACTAAACAACATCTTCCCGCGGGTCAGCGATGCCGTTTTCTGCAAAGCCTTTCTTTCGCAGCAGACAGGAATCGCAGCGACCGCATGCGCGGCCGTCGGGAGCGGGGTCGTAACAACTGGTGGTTTTAGCGTAATCCACTCCAAGGTCGAGCCCAAGCTGAATAATTTGTGCCTTGGTCAGATCAATCAGCGGCGTGTGAATGGTCAACTTCTGCCCCTTCAATCCAGCTACCGTCGCCAGATTGGCCATCGTTTCGTAGGCTTTAATAAATTCTGGGCGGCAGTCGGGATAACCGCTGTAATCGAGCGCATTAACGCCGATGAAGATGTCGTTCGCGCCAAGCACCTCGGCCCAAGCCAGCGCATACGAAAGGAATATCGTGTTACGGGCCGGCACATACGTCACCGGAATTTCGTCGCTCAGCTCATCCACATGTTCATGCTTGGGCACATCAATATCCGCCGTCAGCGCCGAACCGCCGAAGGCTCGCAGATCAATCTCCACCACGCGATGCTCCTTCGCCGCAGCCGCAGCCTGCTCCGCCGCACACTCCAACTCAACCGCGTGACGCTGGCCGTAACGGAAGGACATCGCATACACCTCAAAGCCCTCCGCCCGTGCAATCGCCATTGCTGTAGCGGAATCCAATCCGCCGCTCAGCAAAACCACCGCCTTTTTTGAACCCGCCATCGTTACAAAACCTCCATCATCACATGCATCTGCGGAATAACGCGTACATCCCGCAGCACGCTCGACACCTGATCCTGCCAACGCAGCAGCTGCTCACCCGTCGGAACCGCCGTGTTACACTCCGCGCGGGTCATCGGCTGGAGCACCACCACGGTCTCCGCGCCGCCCGCCTTCAGAATCCCTTTGGCGGCCTCCATCAATTCGTCCTCATCCGTCTCCGCAGAAAGCACCACCTTCACAAAAACGTCGACCTTATGATCCCGGCAAATTTTAAGAAACTGCCAGTGTGCAGGGAACGTATTCGGCTCGCCCGTCACACTCGAAAGCTTCACATCCATCGACACCACATTAATCCACTCAATCACCGACTCCAGCTGCTGCGGCAGATCGCCCGCCGACTCCAGATAAATAGGGTATTTATCGGCGCACAAACGCGGCAGCAGCTCGGCCAGAAAAGGCGCCTGCAGCAGCGGTTCCCCGCCCGTTAAAGCAATGCGCCGATTCGTCTTTTGGGCATCCACCTTGCGAATCCACTCCACCACCTGCTCCGCCGTGAACGGATTCGAAACCGTCTCAAACGCGCCGGAACCGGGAATCAATTCGATCCGCGCCGACGACGTACGCTCCTTCGGCGTATCACAAAACGAACAATCCCGATGGCAGCCGCAGAAGCGCACAAAAAGGTGACGCTCCCCCACGTAGAGGCCTTCGCCCTGAATTGAACTGAATATTTCAGTAAGATATGTCTTCATCACCCGGACAAACTACCCGACCCATTCCCGAAACAAAGAAAATTTACCGTGTAATTACACAGCGACACTCTACGGGCACGCCCGACCGCCTGCTTCCAGCAGGCCGTGCCGCCCGCATCCTGCGGGCCCTGCATGTCCAGATTTCTGGATGGGGGTCCGGGGGAAGGATTTGGTTTTTGTAAGCGCAGGAAGTGGTTCAGACCAAATACACTGAAAAAAATTATGCTCAGATTCCGTACTACTATCCGTCCACTTCTTGTTTTCTATGCACGTTTTATTAAACACCCGCTACGCTCAAGGCACCAAGAACACCAAGCTTGGAGCCCTTTGTGCCTTGGTGTTTATTGGTTGCGGCTATGCCGCGCTGCGTATTCTGTGGCTCCATTCTGGTCCGGCGATGAGCTCATCGCCGGCGCCACAGAAGAATTAAAGCCAACTATTCCCAATTCTTTCGCTGCATATTGGTCCAAGGCGATTTGGACATGATGCAGTCGTCTCCGATAAAGTATCGGCCCGCTGCTTTGTCGTTGTAGGCCCAGTAACGAATCCAAGCGATCATGGTCGGCGTTTCGACGCCTCCCTGAACGCCGTTTAACGTACGTGTAATGTATCCGTGATCGGCATCCTCTACCAAGGCAAAGATCGTCGGCTCCTCTAATGCTTCGTACGTAGGGGCCAGCCAAGACTGCCCGTCTCTCATGATATCTTTTGTTCCGCCCATCAGGAGGAAGCTTGCGTTGGATTCATCGATCGGTTTTGCACTGTGGCCATGGATCGAAACTACAGCGATGATTGCGTCGTGGCCAGCGACATCGACCGCAGCGGTGCCTCCCACCGAGTAGCCCATCGAGATGGCGCGATCAACAGCGAGTTTGCCCTCGAACATACTGCCCGGCGTAGCGTTTTGCGCAATGAGCCAGTCCAAGCCATCGGTCATGCGTCGATTGTTTTCTGAACTGCCCGGTCCGCCATTGAGGGTTTTGCTGATGATCACGAAACCGTGCGAGGCGATTCTCTCGAGCAGAGGCATCAGTGAAGAGGGTGCACTTCCGATACCGGGTCCAAAGATGATGGGAGCGTGCAGAAAGCGATCCTCTCCCAGCACACCGAGCGTTTTGGGCCGGACGATTGTATACGTTCCGTCCGGACCGGTTTCGGTTTCGCTGGTAAATTCGAACGGCCCGAAGTCCGAGTAGTCGTTGACTGCGGGCAATGCTGAGGGCGCGTCGCTAACCGCATTGACATCGCTGAGTTCTGTATTTTTACCGGACGGGTCGGTCGAGCATCCCACGGCAAACAGCCCCAACAAAACAAAGCACAATTCAACAATTCTTCTTCTCATAATCGCCTTCCTTTAGTGAACATTTTTAAACGAGCAACGACTAGACGGACACTGTCTCCCACAAACCGCCACCATTCGTAAATAACTTTCCATCCCGGAATTGATAAACATTTTACCTTACACCGACTCCTGAATAACCTGCTCGAGATATTCGATCATTTCCCGCGAGTTCCGGGCCCAACTGAATTCCGCAGCGCGTCGAAATCCATTCTCTATCAATCGGATCTGCAACTCGGCGTTGCTTAGTACCGACTTAACCTTGTTCGCAGCATCATCCAAATTGCAATAGTCATACAGGAGTCCGCTTTCGCCGTCCACCACACTATCACAAAGTCCGGTCGTATTATTCGCCACCACCGGACACCCACAGGCATTCGCTTCGATTACACTCAGCCCCCACCCCTCTTTATAGCTGGACTGCAAATGCACCGCAGCCCGCTGAAGCAGGGAAATCTTCTCTTCTTCGCTAATAAAGCCCGTCAGGCGAATCTTTTTCTGAAGTCCTCGCTCTGCAATATGCTCTTTCAGCCGAGATTGAAACGGACCATCCCCAACAATGATCAGCCTAAGCTTCGGAAAATCAGGGAGGAGCCGCTCGAGCACCTCACAGGCATCGAGAACCCCCTTATATTTTTGAATGCGTCCTATCCAAATGATGTAAGGCTCTTTATCGCCCTCCATCGGTTGATATCTAGAGAGATCTGCGCCGTTATAAATGGTCTTTATGCGCTCCGGCGCAACGCCCATCTGTTCCAATTCCCGCTTCGTCGACTCGCTGACCACCGAGAATCGGCATTTACGATAAACCAGCCGAATCATCTCCTCTGAAAGCCAAACCAAAAGGGCAACGGGAAAAAACGCCTCGCGAAAAATAGACTTCCGCCACAAATGGTGCATCTGGATCACCAGGGGCCCTTTGTAAACAAGGGGAGAGTAGAACGGGAGTTTATTAAGATCCTCAACAACCATATCGGGTTGATGTTTTTTGACCCAGCCCTTTAGTTTCAGCATGCAGAGAAAAGAAAACGTCACATCGTTTCCGAGGCGGCGCACCTCAATCCCGTCAATATGATCCTCCGCATCACACCCCGGAAACGCGCAGCTGTAGAGGATGACTTCATGGCCTTGCCGGGTGAGCGGGGCATACACTTGCTGCAGACGAAAATCGGCCCCGCCCGCTCTGGGATGCTTCGCATCGCGCCAATTAATTATCAGAATCTTCAAGCAGCTCCCTTTACCCTTTAAACACGATTTTTTTTCGGGTCACATAATTGGTAATGATCCCAAGAATTAACATAGACAAATTCGCATAAGTGGGTTTCCAGCCACATTGGGTCATCAACACTCCGCCCAACCATATGTAGAAAAACTGAATAAGAGAAAATCCAAGGAACATCATAATTTCAACGTGACGTTTGTGGCGACCGCCATGAAAAACAAAAAGGACGTTGAGCAGATAAACCACAGCGTTCGAAGTCAGAAAACAAACCGCTTTAATTACCCAGTAATTCGCATAAAAGTGTTCAGCAGAAACCTCTTTCACCGAGAGACCAAACAAACCGATGAATACCGCAAAAGGATCATCCGGCGGAAGAATAGGCAACACCAACCAAGCCAAAACATAAAATACCAGTTGATCAACAACAACCGAGATACCCCCGCAAAACACATACTTTATGAACTGCGTATAGACACAATCCTTGCGCCGCAAAAACTTGATCAAGCTGGATTCAGAATCTTCCATATTACAAAATTGGGCCCATCTTATGCATGCGCCAACACCCAAGGCGAGTCTTTTTATCCCTCACTCAACGCTAACCCCAATCTTGTTTACCGAGCACATCTATTTTTGTTCTGAATTCCAACTGCCGAGCAGATTGTTTTGCTATGCTGCGAGTGATTTGCTTTTTAAGAAAAAACGGGTGGATGGATTATGAAGGTATATTTTCTGGGTGGTGCGGCGGAGGTGGGCGCGAGTTGTGTGCTGGTTGAATTTGGGGCGCGTCGGGTGTTGTTTGATTGCGGAATGCGGATGAAGGGCGTCTTTATCTTTATCGCCCGGTCGAGGCCGCAGTCTCTCCATTTGGCGGTCGGATGGAAGCGAACGCCGCACTGGCCGAAGTCGCCCGCGCCTTTCCGCCCGAGAGCGGGCTGTACAAAAAGGGCGCCCGTTTGGCAGAAGGGATTTTGCTCCTGAGTTTCCGCTTTCCGAAACCAGCGGCGGAGCGGCTGGTCCGCGTCAAGGCCGCCCTGTCCGAGTCGACTGATATCGAAGCGCTGAAACAGCGCTTCGAAGAAAATACCGCCTATCAACTCGATCTCCTCCCCGAATAACCGCTCTGCAATTGAATCGGTTGAGACGAATCAGGAAAACAACAAATCAGTTGCCCAAGGGTCTTCTGCTTTCATTCATCTGACGCCGGGCATCGATGTTGTCGGAATCATCAATGGTGATGGTTTGAACTTCAAGGATGTCGGCGGCTTTCGCGGTTCCAAAAATACCGGGGTAGCGTTCATAATAGATGTCGCCGTTGGGCAGTTTATGCTCCAACCGACACTTAATGATCTCGCTCTGCATCACAATCCGAGTGTCATAAACAAAGATCCGCTTCAGAGCCTGGCGCTTATTCACCACCTCGTCAACTTTGGTATTGAGGTTAAAGCTCGCCGAAACAAATCCGTCCTTATACAGCTGGATCGTGTGGGCCGCGCCGGCTTTCAACAGCACTTGAAGCGGCACGGAGAGTACGTCGGAATCCCCATCGAACTGGGTAGTCGCATGGAACCTTCCATCCACATAGACATCCACGCCCGCAGGCTCGGTAACAAGCATCAGAATCCCGCTGTCCTTTACGAGGTTAAAGTCGACACTTTCATTCTCGCTGGGCTGGAGATTAATGATCTTGGTCTGCTCCGCATAACCCAGCAACGTAACCTTCACTTGATGAACACCGCCTTGAAGTTCGGAGAGGGTCAGCGGGGTTACACCGACGTCTTCATTATCCACAAAAACGGCAGCCCCTGATGGCGAAGAAAAGACGGAGAGCCCCGCCGGCAATGCTTCCAGCATAGGGTTAATCTCGTATTCGGTTTTTTCTGCAAAAGCCATGTCCTGAACAAACGAGATATATCCCTTCATTTCAACCCGGACTTCGGCATTTCCCGGAACAACATCTTCAACCGTCATCGGTGTTGTCCCTTTGAGTACGCCGTTAACCAGAATTTCTGCGCCCGCAGGGCTGGACCCCACTTTAAGGCGGGCCATGCGGGAATCGAGATCAACCTCAACTTTCACCGGCGAACGATCAATCAGTCGAACCTCTTTGGTGCGCGGAAGAAATTTTTCCCGAATCTGGAATTCCAAGCGATATTCTCCAAGCGGAAGATCGGTCAACAACAGAGGCGTGGTTCCCTTTGAGACTCCGTCGATCAGAACCTCCGCCCCCTCAGGATTTGAAATGGCCTGCAGCAGGCCAGTGACGGGCTTCATCTGCAGTTTCAGGGGTTTGTTCGCTCCCTTTGCAAGGAATAGATTTGCATACTCACTCTCATATCCCCGCTTCCGGATCTCGACGGCATAACTCCCCTCCGCAAGCGCGCCCACCGTGCAAGGTGTAATTCCTGCTGCTTTTCCATCCACATACACCTCCGCGCCGTCCGGTGTTGTTTCGACCGAAAAGGAAGAGGTTTTCCCGGAAAGCGGGTTCTTCTCGCATCCAGACAACAGACTGAGACCTCCTGCCAAAAGGGCAGCAATAACGGCAAAATAGTTCATCCAACGCATATGTTCCTTCATTCGGATCTACCTCAGTCGCTCTTCTACACCAATTAGTTTTCGCTGAATCTCATCATAACGTTTGTCATCCGGAGGGATCAGATCCTGAAGATAGCGCAGGCTTCTCTGCGCCTCATTCCACTGCTTCAGTCGAATCGCCCGATCTGCAGCAAACATATAATCTTCATACCGTTTGTCTCGGAGCACCACCGCTTCTTCCAGCAGCTCCTCCGCCTGTAAATAAAGTTCGGGCTTGGGTTCAATCCCTACTAGACAATTGACCGTTTCCTGAAAATTGACAACCGCTTCGGCCAGATTCGCACTGCGCACTTCGCGGGCCTCCCATTTTTTCTGCCCAACGTCAAAGGCCGCTTTTGCCAGCTCAAAAAGTTCCTCTGTGCTCCTTGTCCAAGAAAGCGGAATATCCAGCTGACCGCGCGCAAATTCTTCGAGCAGAGCGGCTATCTTCCGCGACGAATCGGAGGGTTTATTTACATTGAGCACTTTGACGTGTTTCATCAGCCCGTTTCGCAAAATGGCCACATCATATAAGTTATATCCGGGCTCTTCTCCGATCTGATTCCCCTCAAGCGCAAAAAATCCGGTCTTTTCAATTTGGCCCGACAGCGTCTTTATCACATTGGGCGATATTTTTACCGTGCGGTCAAATTTTCGCTTACTATCCAAATCATTCATCGACAGCGTCAGGTTGCCGTCAATATCCAGTTCGAGATGATAGCGGAAAATATTATTGTTGTTTCCAACAACCCGCTCATATTTCAGCATCAAATATTTTTTCTCCACCCCGTTTGCGTCATTCCCACTGATAATTTTTTGGACAGAGAAGAGCAGCAGAAAAACAACCAGCAAGGTTAAAAAGGCCGTCGCAACCAGTGTCAAGCGGTGTGAAAGACGGCTGGCAGGCCCCTTTGTCTCCGCAGCCCCCTCGAGCTTGTTTTTTGAGCGTTTAAAACCCAGATCGATGGTTTCAACTTCAATCTCCTTCACCGGAGCAGTCCGTATTTCTTCGACCAAATCCTTATGAATGTTAATCACACGGAACGCGGTATTACCCACCGACACTAGGTCGCCGGTATTGAGTTGATGCTCATCAATCGGTTCGCCGCCCACGCGGGTTTTTTCCCCGGCACCAAAGTCGGTTACCCAAAGCGACCCATCGGACTTAAAGAAAAAACGGCCGTGGAACAACATCACGGCGTTATCGTCGAGAACAATATCGTTTGCGGGAGAACGTCCAAACTTCATTCCCGCTTCGGGAATGGTCAGCTCTCGCCCGACCTCTTTACCTATTTCAATAATCAGATGCGACATACTACTCTGCTTTTCGATTGTTCAACCCTTAGTCCAAAACTCATATTCAATAAATGCCAGTGAACTTCCTGTATTACATTGCGCCGTCCAATAAGCGAAGCAGAATCGGCCCCAACAGAATAAGAAATACCGACGGGAAAATAAAGGCAATCAACGGAAACAGCATTTTCACCGGGGCCTCATTCCCCCGTTTTTCCGCGCGCTGAAAGCGTTTAACCCGGATCTGATCCGCCTGAATCCGCATGGCACCGCCGATCCCCGAACCCAGCTCATCCGCCTGAATCAGCGCATTTGAAACCGCACGAATATCGGGATGATCCACCCGAACCGCCAAATTGCGCAGCGCCTCCCGCCGGGAACGGCCTACCTGAATTTCGCGGAATACCCGAATCAACTCTTCGCCCAGCGGATCAATCTCGCGCTTTTGAATAATCCGATTGATTCCACTCATAAAATCAAGCCCCGACTCCACCGCCAGCGTAAGCAGATCGAGCACAAACGGAAGCGCACGCTCAATTTTTTGGTGACGCGCTTTAACGGCAGACTTCAACCACACATCCGTGTAGATCCCAAAAAGCAAAATAAAGATGAAATAAAACAAAAACTGGCGATCCGCCAGTATGGGACCCATCTGCCCGCTCATCAGCGGGATCGTCAGCGCAATCATCGCACAGATAAATCCGCCGAAACCCAGCGGAACCAAGGCGCGCAACGCGATCACCTCATGCGCCTCAATCAACCCCTCAAAACCGGCCGCCACCAGCTTTCGCGAAATCCGCGCACGGCTCTCTTCCAGCTTACGATGCATCGAAATCTTCTGTGGAAAAGAAGAGGTAAAGGGCAGCATCAACCGAATAATGAGCGGAAGGCTCCGCTCCTGCCGACGGCCGTCCGCAAGCGTTACATACGTCGCACGCCGAGCCGCCAGCGCGACCTGCCAGACGAGCCCGGTCACGGACACCATAAACAGTACGCTGATAATTAGGGTTTGAGTTTCCATTAAAACCTACACATCCACATTGACGATTTTCCGAATGAGCAACGCTCCACACAACTCCATAATTAGAATCAGAATCACAATGATGATCCCGACGGGAGAACGGAAAAAGGCCAACATCATTTCCTTGTCCATCAAGAAAAGCACAAATGCCAGAATCAAAGGCATCGCCCCAACCACACGCCCCTGAATCTTTCCCTGTGCGGTCAGCGCCTTAATCTTGCCTTCGATGCGGTGGCGCTCACGAATGGTCTCCGCAATACGGTCAAACACTTCCGTCAGGTTACCGCCAGTTTGGCGGGCAATCTCAATCGCTTGGGTCATCAGCGTCAGATCTTCGCTGCCTATTCGTCCATCCATATCGGCCAGCGCCTCTTCAAAACGCACCCCCACCCGTAATTGCTGAAGAAACATGCCGAACTCCTGTGCAATCGGATTTTGGCCTTCCGAGACAACCGTCTCAAACGCCTGCTGAATGCTGAATCCGGCCTTGAGCGCGTTGCTCATTGAATTCAGAGCATCGACCAATTGATGATTAAACCGCTCCAGGCGGCGGATCCGAAGGACCTTTAAAAACACCCGTTGCCCCAACAACGCCGCAGCCGCGCCGATCGCACCGATCACAACTCCTTGGATCAACGCACGCGGTGACTGAAAACCGCCAGCCGCAAAGAAAAGCAGCATGAACACAAACAGCGCAAGAGTTCGAGAGATAAACAGCATCTGCTTCGGTGAAATAAAGAGAAACATATCCTCCAGCTGCCGGGTCGTATTGACGGTGTACTCGCTGGCATAACTTTGGTCCGCTTCGCGCAGCGCACGAAGGAGTACATAGCTCATCAGCAGAGCAAAGAGAGCAAACAGCGAGGCAGCAATCCATTCCATTACCGAATCCCCCCCCACGTGTTATGCTTCTTGGCCGTATCGAATATACTGCGGTCAAACCGGATTCCGCGCATGGCAATCTCTTCTATAAAGGTCGGAACTGCACCGGTCGCCTTCATTTCGCCAAGGACTTTGCCCTGATCATTCACACCCGTCTGCTTAAACTCAAAAATATCCTGCAGTGTTATACGATCCCCTTCCAGACCCGACACTTCGGTCACCCGGCTCACCTTACGCGTACCGTCCGAAAAACGGGAAATCTGGCAGATGAGATGAACAGCAGAGCCCACCTGTTCACGAATGGCCCGCACGGGCAGATCCATACCGGCCATCAGCACCATGGTTTCCAGTCGCGCAAGGGTATCGCGCGGCGAATTGGCGTGAATCGTGGTGAGCGATCCTTCATGCCCCGTGTTCATCGCCTGCAGCATATCGAGCGCCTCGGCGCCACGACACTCCCCGACGACAATTCGGTCCGGGCGCATACGCAGCGCGTTACGCACCAGATCGCGGATGGTTACTGCGCCGCGCCCTTCAATGTTGGCCGGCCGCGCTTCCAACCGCACAATATGCGCCTGCGTCAGGCGGAGTTCCGCCGCGTCTTCAATAGTCAGAATACGTTCATTGTCGGGCAAATAGCTGGAGAGCACATTGAGCAGCGTCGTTTTACCGGAACCCGTTCCACCGGAAACAATAATATTTTTACGCAGGGTGACGCAGACGCGCAGAAATTCCGCCACATCCGCCGTCAGCGTTCCAAAGTTAATCAGGTCCTGAACCTTGAACGGATCCTTGGAAAATTTACGAATCGTGATGCAGGGCCCAATCAGCGAGAGGGGGTGGATTATGGCATTTACACGCGAGCCGTCCGCCAGACGCGCATCCACATAGGGCTGGCTTTCGTCGATACGGCGGCCAATCGGCGAAACGATCCGGTCAATCACCGCATGCACGGAGGTACTGTTAATAAAGGTGCAATCCGTCAGCTCCAGCTTTCCGGCGCGTTCAACAAACACCTGCCCAGGACCGTTCACCATAATTTCCGTAACCGTTTCGTCTTCAAGCAAATCTTCCAGTGGACCCAGCCCCACCGCTTCATCAAAAACTTCCTTGGCCAGACGATCGGGATGAATCCCTCGGGGAAGCCGCGAACGGATTTCATTAATAATCCCCGCCAGCGTCTGCTTGATTTTGTCCTGAAGTTCATTTTCCTGAAGCTTGCTCATACTGAGCCGCTTCAGATCCAGACGATCGACCAGTTCTGAATGAATCTGCTGCTTAATGGCCTGAATCGCCGAAACATTCGGACTCTTCATTTTGGGCGCAAAAACCTCAGGAGCAGACACTACCGTTGACGGGGAAGCTGTCGGCTCCGCCGCTGCGGAATCAATATAAAGCGTATAATTACCGATCTGGATCGGTGTTCCGGGAAAAATCTGCTGCCGATTGCCGATGCGCCGACCCTCCACATAAACGCCGCCGCCCATTAAGTCCTCAATGTACGACTCATCCTGCATCAGGGTCAGCACCGCATGAACCTCCTCCACGCTGCCGTCATCGAGCACAATGCGGTTCGAGGCATCGGCCCCGATCATGTAGGCACCAAAGGGGGCCGGCATAATGCGGGCATTACGAGCGGGGTGAGATATCTGAATCTGAAACATAGTTGAGCTCAATTGCATTTATCTGTCTCGCGTATTTCTTCGCGCTTCATTTAAATCCTGTCGTACTCCATTAAGATAATTGAAGTTTACAGAGGGGAGCAGACGGTAGTCGGAAACAATGTCCTCCGGATTCCGCAGCGAGGTATAAAGTTGTCCGCGCTCCTGTTGGGCAAAAACCACAATTTCCACCTCTTCGGGCGTAAGTTCAAAGGTCACCGTGCTATATCCGCCGGCGGACGCGGTACTGGACTGTCCATACTGCGTTCCGGTCGCCAGAACCAGTACGTTCTGGAGCAGGGTCATGGTCACCGTTTCTGTTTGGAGCGGATTTTGAGGATCAGGAAAGGTAAAGGTTCCGAGAAGGTCCACATGGTCATTCGGCTGAACCAGACCGCTGACCGCCGATGCACCGGAAAGATTAATGGAAAGCGCCCGCTTTCCTTCGGTAATCTTTGATGCAAATTCTGAACCGCCGAGACGGGGCGCATCCACATTTGACCACAACAGCGTTTTCCCCTCATCTACACGGTAAAATATTTTCCGGTCGATCACGCGATTAACCTCCTCGGCCCGGACCGGATTCTGGCCGACATCCAGCACCTTCATTGGCTTCAGATCATCCTTCTTCAGCACGGTTCCGGCAGGAAGAGTCTTTCTAACCCCAACAACCTCAATTGTTTGGAAGGCACCATACAGCCTATTGTATTCATTATCCAGATAGGCCTTACTCAGCCAAAACGCAACGATTCCGATCAAGACGGAAGTCAGTAAAATGAGTTTATTTTTCATCTCTATTTCTCCAGTACCCCGAAAACCTATCAGAGTGTTCCACCTTTAACAAGAAGGGTGATCCTATTATCTCGTCCAGTCCGGTCCACCGCCTGAACATAGCACACCTCCGGACCCTTTGAGTAAACCGCCATCCCGCTCGACGCCCCATTAACAGCAGGCGCTGCAGCCACCTGCCGCCATCCTGTGGCCGCCATCTGCTCAGCATAAAAGCGGTGGACTTCCGCCGCCGCATCCTTCGTCGAGAGCGTAGCCAAAAACATCCCGCTCTTGTCGTCCGAAATCGTCTGACAAACCGCCGCATCCGGATATGACGGAACTGGAAAAGTTACCGGCTGCGGCACCGTTCCGAGCTCAGGATAAACGACAAAAACCAGTTGGCGATCAATCTCCTGCGGAGAAAGCACCAGAAAACGGGCTTCTCGATCCGCCCACTGGGCAGTTCCCGTTGCTCCGTCAGGGCCGGGTGCAATCGAAACGCGCGCGCCCATCTGCTCAAAACGATCCTTCAACTGCGCCACTATCGGCTCAGCAGGATGAACGGAATAGAGCTCAACCTCGCTCTTCCGTCCGTTCACCGTCATCGTCGTGGTATACGCATTCTCCCACCGATAAACGCCGTTGTTTAACTTCGGCGCAGAAACCCCGGCAGGATTTGTACGAAACACCTCAGCAGAAACAACGGTCACCAGAATAATTCCGCAGACCCCGGTGACCCAAGGCAGCCGTTTTGAGCGTTTCATCCTCATTCTTCTTCCTCCGCTCCCATCAGATCGTCCCACGGCGGCACCCAAACAGAATTAACTTTTCGGATACTATTACGGCCTAGCGCTTTGCGCAAAAACTCCGATTGCACCGGAACCGACGCCGAATGCACACTGCCGACCAAATCAGAAACCGGATCACCCATCGCTACAATATCAAATCCGTTTACATCCTCGTAGCGAGGAGGATACGCATCCTGGAACTTCTTTATTTGGTCATATTTGATATCCTCAAGCAGCGTAGAATAAAAGATCATTGAGCTTCTGTATGACTGACTGACGTCGGAGGGAAGCTCCACAGAATCGTCCACTCCGTCTACCAACGATCGGGCAACCTCGGCGCGAGCAGCCCGCATCACATTAAAATCTTCCACCACAAATGAGGAGATCAGCTCCAGACTTAGCACAATAACCAGAATCCCGATCAGGCCCAACAGAAACTCAACCATGGCCTGTCCGCTCTTCGAATTATGCTTGGAATCAACGCCAGTCACTGTTGCCTCCTGTTTCTCCAGACCCTCCCACGGATTCATCACAGGAATCCCCGTATTTCCTCAGCCAATCGCGGCCGGCCCTACGAAATTCGGGTTTGTCCCACAACATGAGATCTCTACAGTACGAACAGTCGCCCTGAAGCGTTCCATTCTCGATATACTCAGGAAGATGATCATATATATGTTCCTCCCAGTCCTCATCGTCCTCTACATTAGACCGGCTGGAAATACCGTTCGGGATTAGGCGCGCTTGGTGGAATGCCGGAAGAACAAGACCAAAATAATGGGGGACCACCCGCCCCTCTTCCGTCTCCAAATAGCCGAATGGTTTTGCCGATGCATGCCAGACGATCCCGTTTGCTTGCATTCGGATTCCCGGCGTATAGCTGGTTGCAGAAATAGAGACCGTCGTCGAAGCATCTGCGCCACTGTAATTAAATTCGGACAATACCGTCTTTTCATCACGAAAAGGGAAATCGCCGGAGTCGGATCTGACCCACTTATAAAAGTCTCCACTCCAGTCCCCCCCGGTATCATAAAAATGCCACGGATAACGGTTCGACATCATGTATTCTTGATTAAACTCCACCAGCAGGGAAGAGACGCCTTTCACATCAACGGCGTCTTCCTCCAGAAGGTTCCATAGTTCTTCCGCTCGACCTTGATTTGCCCCGCCGTTTCCAATCGACCCTAATTCGGTATGCACCTGCCTTAATCCAACGCCGAAATATTCGCTGTTCACCGACGGACGCCGTTGCAGCTCCGGCAGATTCGGCCAGGAAAACGCACCCTCGTCGTCGCTCAACAACTCCGTATTTCCCGTACGTTCAAACCAACACCAGTCCGGGAAATAGCCAAGCGCATTATAAAACCCCGGATCCAGCAGAATATGATAGCCGTTATAAAACAGATACCGTCTCGTATTGCCACACTGCACCACCACCCCAACGTCCGCCAATTCCTTGAGCAGCACCCCATATTCCAGCCACGCCCCGCTGTATGGCTCAGGAATCCCATAATAAAATCCCCCTCCTCGGATAAATTGATCCGCCCGATCTCTGAGCATATTGGCATAGCCCGAACCAATATGCTGGCGATCATTGTCGGTTAAATTTAAAAACGCGACCGACTGCGCATCAAAAAAGCCCATCAGCGGACCGAGCAGCGTCAACCGGCTGCGCAGCTCCGCAATTTCATAAGCACTGCCGTAATCGTCAGGATCCTCCAGCAGCACCGCCGCCTGAACCAGATTCAGCTCGCCCACCATATTCATGGTGATCCCCTGCCACCGGGCTGCCGACTGCGCCGAGGCATCACCGGCATTCCCTACACGGATTTTCGTCGAAACAATACGGTGCAGATCCACATTCCACATCACCACCAACAAGCCGATCACCATCACCGCCATGAGTAGAATGATCGCTTGACCGGAACGTGCTCTTTGAGCTGAGCGGGTCACTGCGAGTCTCCCAAATAGTCGTAGGCATGGTCTTCAACCGTAATCCTACTTGCAATTTCGATGGCCGGAACCGTTATCCTCCCTTCCGAGGAGTAAACCCGTACACGCACCGCATAGGGAATAAAGTCAGCTATAGCCGAGGCGTATGGCATCATCATCGGAACACATTGTCCAACACCCACGTGCAGCAGCGTTCCCCTCGGCCACCCTCCCCACGTCACAGGAGTGACCCGCACCGACGTATCACTGGTCTGCCAAAAATCATAATCGAGAATCGCGCGGAGCTGACTGGGAGTCTCTGCGGCAAGATAGGCCGGAATTCGCGCACGCTCTGCAGAATACTGCAAGGATGAGCCCCCCCCGCCACCGAAGCTAACCGCATCGTCCCAAAGTTCGCCGGGAGAACTGGCCGAAAGAGCACCGGAACCACCGCTGATCTTCGGGTTCCGGATCGGGCCGGCCATGGGAATACTCGATACCCGAGCAACCTTCTCCAGCATAAAGTCGTTATAGCCGACCTGAGCCGAGCGAGCGGTGGCCATCGAGGAAAAATAGAGCACATCGCGTGCGGCGACCATATATGAGGTCTGCAGCAGCCCGAAGAGAATCAGAAAGAGGAACAGAAGCACGATGCACGACTCAATCATCGCCGCCCCGTTTTTTCCTTCTGGGTGCTTTTTCATCCATTCTCCCGGTCTACCTATCGCAGTTCATTCAGAGGCAATAATGTCTAGAAATCGTCAACGTCTGTCTCTTCCCTGAATTGGTCAAGAGAATCGCCTTCTTCTCCAATATACTCATCCGCATTTGTATCGTCATCCAGCTGATGAATTGTCCAGCCCATCTTCTGTTTTATGGTATCCCCAAAAAGACCAAAAATCGCCAGAGCGGCAATCGCCACAACCGCCACGATGATAATATATTCCACCATCGCCTGACCCTGTTTCCGTTTTGTTTTCATCCTCTCATCTCCTTTTGCTCAATCGGAGCATCTCACCATACCTATCCGTTACCGCCCCTCAATAGGCGGCAATTAGACTCAAAACCCGACTCCCAAACGTCCTGAAAGCATGCAGCAACAGCGCACACATCCCGAATAGTGCAACAGACACTGCTAGTGTCACCACGTATTCCAGCATGATCTGCCCGCTCTTCCTGTTGACCTGTTTTTTCTTCATCATTTCTCCGAGTTTCCCATCTCAGATCTATCCACTCCTAAGTTGTACAAATCCGACGAATTGTTAAACCTAAAAAACCTTTTATTTTTAGTAGGAAACCTGCCGCCTAAAGGCGGGACTACGAACAGAGAAGTCGAACAAAGGCTCTCTGAGCTCTATCAAAAGACCCATTCTTCATAACGTTGCTTTGCGATCGCCCGCCTGCTTTGGTATGAACAGCCGCATGAACGGACTATTTATTACCGGAACGGACACCGATGTTGGGAAAACCGCGCTCAGCGCGCTTTTATTGGCAGAGCTGCGGCGGCGCAGCATCAACGCCGCACCGATGAAACCTGTGCAGACGGGGTGTGCGAAGAAACTGGAAACTGGAAATCTGAAAACGGAAACAAAAAGTGAATTTCAAGTTTCCGGTTTCAAGTCTCAAATTTCAAAATACTCCGTTCCCGATCTGGACTATTCGCTCTCGATGGCGCAGATGGAAGTGGACGACGAAGCGTACCGGAATATGGCGCCGTACACCTTTGAACCAGCCTGCTCACCGCACCTCGCCGCCGAAATGGCGGGCACGGAAATCGATATTGCCGAAATGGTGATTGCAGCGCGTACGCTCGCCCGAACGTATGAGTTTATTCTCGCCGAGGGTGCCGGCGGAATCATGGTTCCGCTGAACCGCCGGGAGCTGATGCTCGACCTGATGCAAGCACTCCGCTTCCCCGTTCTCCTTGTCGCACGCCCCAATCTGGGCACGATCAACCATACTTTACTCTCAATCCGTGCACTCCGCTCTGACGGGCTGGATATTGCGGGCGTTGTGCTGGTGTCCAGCCGACCGGGCGCACCGGGCTTTATTGAGGCCGACAGCGCCAGCACCATTGAAGAGTTCGGCAATGTTCCGGTCCTTGGAACCATCCCCTACTGCGCACAGCTGGAATCGCCTCGGCCCCGCTTCTCTGACCTCCCGGATTCAATCAAAGAAGAGATTCGGCGGATCGCGGATCAACTGATCGCTTAACCCTCATTCAAACCACGAGCTTACTTTATGAAAAATAAGATCTTCCACCCCTACACGACTTTTTCTGAGTTGAAAACCGAGCTGCCGAACATCGTACGCGGCGAGGGGATTTATCTCTTCGA
>CAYOBH010000029.1:0-21004 GCA_964402125.1 uncultured Verrucomicrobiota bacterium | reverse complement strand
CAGTTTATGCGATCTCTTTTTGGCCAGCTTCGGCTGTCCGGAATCCCCCAGTTCGCCCTCTTCCAAGTTTTTCAAAATATCCCCGGCACGCTCGATCACCGCATCGGGCAGCCCCGCCAGTCGAGCCACTTGAATTCCGTAACTCTTATCCGCCGAGCCTTTTACAATTTTTCGCAGGAACGTGATCGAATGGCCCTTCTCCTTCACCAACACACTATAGTTTTGCACATTAGGCAAGGTCAGCGCCAGATCGGTGAGCTCGTGATAGTGCGTAGCAAAGAGCGTTTTGGCGCGCAGGGCTTCGTTCTTACAGAGATATTCCGCCACCGACCATGCAATGCTGATCCCGTCAAACGTACTCGTTCCGCGCCCGATTTCGTCGAGCACAATCAAACTGCGCGGCGTTGCATTGTTCAAAATATTGGCCGTCTCCTGCATCTCCACCATAAACGTAGAGCGACCACGCGCCAGATCATCGCTCGCGCCCACACGAGTGAAAACGCGATCCACCATACCGATCTCTGCGCTCTCCGCCGGCACAAAGCACCCCATGTGCGCCATAATCGTGATCAGCGCCACCTGCCGAATGTACGTCGATTTGCCCGCCATGTTCGGGCCGGTAATGATAATCAGCTGATGCGTTTCGCGGTCGAGCACGGTGTCATTCGGCACAAAGCGCTCGGCGTCGGGCATCTGTTCCACCACGGGATGGCGACCGTTATAAATTGAAATCTTTCCGTTATCGGTCATCGACGGCCGCGCATAGCTGTTGGACAGCGCACGCTCGGCAAAGGCGGCGAGCACGTCGACCTGCGCAATCGCCAGCGCGTTGCGTTGAATCGTTTCCAAATGCATCACCGCCTGGTGGCGAATCTCTGTAAAAATTTCCTGTTCCAGCCCAATCGATCGTTCTTGTGCGCCGAGAATCTTGTTTTCGTATTCCTTCAGCTCCGGCGTAATGAAGCGCTCCGCGTTCACCAGCGTCTGCTTACGGATATAATCCTCCGGCACCAGCTCCAGATTCGATTTACTCACCTCAATGTAATAGCCAAATACCTTATTGTGGCGCACCTTCAGCGATTTGATGCCGGTACGCTCCATCTCCGCCGCCTGATACTCCGCCAACCACTTGCGCCCCAGCGTAGCCGCATCGCGCAGCTCGTCGAGCTCCGGGTGATAGCCGGGGCGAATCACGCCGCCGTCTTTCAGATTGATCGGGGGCTCATCGACAATCGCTGAATCGATCAGCGCCACCAGCTCCGGCAATGCCGTGATTTGTGTGCCGAGCTCCTCAATAAGGGTTCCCTTTCCGTTGAGCAGCGCCTTGACCATCGGCATCTGCTGAAGCGAAACGCCCATAGCACGCAGATCGCGCGGATTGCCGCTCGTCGATCCAATGCGCGAGATGAGACGTTCAACGTCTTTTATGTCGCCCAGCACATCGCGCAGACTGCGCAGATACGACTGGTTATGCGTCATCAGCTCCACCGCATCGTGGCGCGCACGGATGCGCTCCAGATGATTGAGCGGCCGCAGCAACCATTCGCGGAGCAATCGCCCGCCCATTGCCGTGCAGGTGCTGTCGAGGATGTGGAGCAGTGTGGCTTTATAGGCCTGCCGATTGGAATTGATCGGCGCCGTCAATTCCAGATTGGTCGCGGTCGTTTCATCCAGCAGCATATAGTCCGTCGGATTTTTAACGCGCAGGTTGCGCACGTGCGACAAGTTGCGCCGCAGCTCCGTCTTCACATAGTAGAGCACCGCGCCCGCTGCGCCGATCGCCGCCGTCATGCCCGAACAGCCGAACCCCTCCAGCGAATGAACCGAAAAATGGCGCAGCAAAAAATCGTTCGCCGAAGCCGCCTCAAAGGTCCAATCCTCGCACGCCGTCAGCAAGGTGTTGGTCATCTCCAGTCCTAAGTCGCGGAACGACGGATCGGTCTGCTGCTCCTCAGCGGTAATACACTCCGCCGGCGCATAGCGCGAAAGATTGGCCTGAACGCTCGAAAGATCGGCCGACTCCTCAATCCAGAATTCGCCCGTCGAGAGATCGAGCATCGCCAGCCCAAACACATTCTTCAAGCGGAAGAGGCTCGCCAGATAATTATTCTGATTCCCCTCCAGCGTCACCTCATCGAGGATGGTACCCGGCGTCACGATGCGCGTGACATCGCGCTTCACCACACCCTTCGCTGTTGCAGGATCCTCCAGCTGCTCGCAGATCGCCACCTTCTTACCGGCGCGCACCAGCCGCTCCAGATAGCCCGAAGCCGAGTGATACGGCACACCGCACATCGGTGTGTTATGGCGCTTCGTCAGTGTAATATCGAGAATATCCGCCGCCGTCTTCGCGTCATCGAAAAACATTTCATAAAAATCGCCCAACCGAAAAAAGAGGATGGTGTCCTCCGGCAGCTCGCGCCGTATCTGCCGATACTGCATCATCATTGGGGTCTCATTTTCGGCCATCAAATCTCTCCAAACTTAAGCCGTACAGTTTATCCACTGCGCACACCAAATCAATTCATTCCCGCAGGGAATCAACAAAAAAGGGCCGCCTTGCAGCGACCCTTTTGCGTACAGAACCGCCTAAAGGCGGAATGAAACACTTTTTCTAACCAATCAGTGCAAGCAGCACCCCGGCGGCCACGGCAGAGCCGATTACGCCCGCTACATTCGGGCCCATGGCATGCATGAGCAGGAAGTTCTGCGGATTGGCTTCCAGACCGACCTTGTTGGAAACGCGGGCAGCCATCGGCACCGCCGACACACCCGCAGAACCGATCAATGGGTTAACCTTATCCTTGCTGAGTTTGTTCATCAGCTTAGCCAGCAATACACCGCCAGCCGTACCGATGCAGAAAGCAGCAAGACCTAAGATAAGAATCCCGAGGGTTTGCACATTAAGAAACTTCTCGGCTGCCAACTTGGAACCGACGGCCGTACCGAGCATAATCGTTACAATGTTGATCAGTGCGTTCTGAGCGGTATCGGAAAGACGATCCACAACGGAACATTCCTTCATCAGGTTACCGAGCATGAGCATCCCGATCAGCGGCGTAGCCGAAGGGAGCAGCAGGATACAGAGGATCAGCACCAGCAACGGGAAGATAATTTTTTCCACTTTGGAAACATGACGCAACTGTTTCATTTCAATAGCACGCTCTTCCTTTGTCGTCAGCAAACGCATAATCGGCGGCTGAATGATCGGCACCAGCGCCATATAGGAATAGGCCGCCACAGCAATCGCTCCGAGTAGATTTGGCGAAAGGCGCGAACTCAGGAAGATGGCCGTCGGCCCGTCAGCCCCACCGATGATACCGATCGAAGCGGCATCCCGGATGTCAAACAAATCATTCGGCATAGCCAGGGCACCGAGCAACGCACAGAAAATACCCAACTGTGCCGCCCCGCCGAGCAATGCCGTCTTCGGGTTGGCCAGCAGCGGACCAAAGTCGGTCATTGCCCCTACCCCCATAAAGATGAGCAGCGGAAACACGCCGGACTCGATCCCTACGGTGTAAAAGTAATAGAGAAACCCGCCGGGCTGTCCTGGAATTGGAGCATCTGCAATCCCAGCGCACGGAATATTGGTCAGGATACAACCAAATCCAATCGGGAGCAGGAGCAACGGCTCAAATCCCTTCTTGATCGCCAGGAAGATCAGCAACAATCCCACGAGGATCATCACAAACTGTCCGGCCCCTTCCGGCAACAGGCGCGGCGGTACAAAGCCCTTAGCCTCCGCATCCTCAACCTTTTTGGTCAGCGACTCAATCAGCTCTTCATCCACTCCATGCGCCTTTTGGATCTCGTTCTTGGCGCTATAGAAATGCCCTGCCGCGATATCGGCCTCCACCTTCTTCAGCAGCGCATCGCTATATTCCATTGCTTTATCTTCAGCCGTTTTGGGATGGATGAACCGGTACACCCCTGTCTCGTGCCAGAGCTTCACAAAACCGCCGCCGATCGAAATGCGGTCTTCCACCTTTGCACTCTTTTCGGGAGCCGCGTTTTCTTCTTGAGCATGGGCAAGAGGAGCCCCACCCAATAGGACGGCAGCCATCAACCCCATGGTTAGAAATTTCTTCATGTCGAAAATCTCCGTTCGCTTTTGCGCCTTAGTTAATAGAAGCCATCGCCTGACCGGCAGATATCTGTTCACCGGAATCCACGACCACAGAAGAAATGGTTCCGCTGATGGCGGCTTTCACTTCAATTTCCATCTTCATAGCTTCGACCACGAAGAGCACATCGCCTTCGTTCACGTGATCGCCAACCGAGATATTCACTTTCATCACTTTGGCATTCATGGGAGCAGCAACTGGGACAGAATCAGCCGACTCGTGAGGAACGGAAGAAGATCCGGCCGCTTCGATACCATCAGCCACGCCGATGTCGTAGGACTTGCCGTTAACCGTGGCCTTGTCACCTTTAACCTCAACCGCAAACTTTTTGCCATTGACCGTGACCGTGTATCCACCATCGCCACCCGTCTTTGCCGCGGCAGCCGGTGCCGCCTGAGTGCGCGCTCCCTTGCGGACGCCGTTGATCTTGGCCTTGCCCAGCAGGAAGTCGATGCCCTTCTGGCCGCAAGCAGCTGCGATGAAGATGTTTTCTTCGGTTTCCACGATCCCGTTTTCCTTCAGCATGGCCTTGGCGGCGGCGACCCCCTTCTTAGGATTGGCGTCGTTCAAGTCAACCGGATTGGCGGTGGTCGGTTCGAGTTCCAGCTTTTGGGAGCAAATCTTCACGATTTCCGGATCGGGTTTGACCGGGGTTTTACCAAAGTAACCCAACACCATTTTACCATAACCGTCGGCTATCTTTTCCCACGGGCCGAAGATGACGTTGTTGAACGCCTGCTGGAAGTAGAACTGAGAAACCGGCGTAACGGAAGTCCCGAAACCGCCGCGGCGAACCACTTCGCCCATAGCGTGGATACAAGCCTCATATTTGTCCATGACGTTGTTGTCGCGCATCATCTGCGTATTGGCCGTCAGCGCGCCGCCAGGCATCGGCGACCACGGAATCATCGGCTCAACCGCGAGCGCTTCCGGCGGCATTTCGTAGTCGGCCATGCATTCTTTGAACACGTTGGCTGCATGCATCATCTTGTCGATATCGATGTCGAGTTCATAGTCTTCGCCGCGCAGGGCATGCCACAGAGTGGCGACGTCGGGCTGGCAGGTGCCGCCGGAGGCCGGGGCCAACGAACAATCTACCTGATCGGCACCGGCTTTAATCGCCGCGATGTAACCAACAGTTCCAACACCAGCGGTTTCATGCGAGTGGAAAACAATCTTGCAGTCCCCCGGCAACATCTTGCGGGCCATAGCGATGGTTTCGTATACCTTCTTCGGAACGGACGTGCCGGACGCATCCTTAAAGCAGACGCTATCGAACGGAATACCCGCATCCAGAATATCCTGCAGCGTCTTCTGGTAAAATTCAACGGTGTGGGCACCGGAACATCCGGGAGGAAGCTCCATCATCGTAACCACCACTTCATGCTTCAGACCGTGGGCCGTAATGGACCTGGCGGAGTCAATCAGATTGTTGACATCGTTGAGCGCGTCAAAGTTACGAATCGTGGTGATTCCATGTTTCTTGAACATTTTTGCGTGCAGATCAATGATGTCGCGCGACTGTGAATCGAGACCGACCACATTGATGCCGCGGGAAAGCGTCTGCAGGTTAGCATCGGGACCAGCCGTTTCACGGAACTTGTCCATCATGTCAAAAGCAGACTCATTGCAATAAAAGAAAGGCGCCTGAAAGCGGGCGCCGCCGCCGGCTTCAAAGTGAGTTTGTCCTGCTTCAACACAGGCCTTAACGGCCGGCAGGAAATCTTCTGTAAATACGCGAGCGCCGTAAACGGACTGAAAGCCGTCACGGAACGCCGTGTTCATAATATGGATGGTTTTCTTGGCCACAGTATTATCTCCTAGGGTTGTTTAAATATAAAAAAGTTATCCACGCTTGGCTTTAATTGCAGCCAGCGCGACAGCCACTTCCGCGACAGGATCTGCGGCAACGGCGTTTTTCTTCGGTGCCGCCGGCTGCGCTTCAGGAAAGAGGTGAGCAAATTTGCGGAAAAATGCCGCCGTACAGTTCATTGCGTAAACCATTAAGACGAGAAAGGAAAAAACGGTAGCCATACCGATTACCATCAACACGAGGCCGTTCATCATAATTTTTTGTCTCCTTGATTTGGTAAAATGAGCGGCCTATATAAGGAATTTGCTTTGCCATAGCCAGATAAAAACCCCATTTTTATTACCGCTTTGGACTGAACATATTCTCAAAACAGGAACGATAAATGAATTTTAGAATTGAGTGGCATGATCGATTGGGGTCCACCAACTCCACCCTGCGCGATCGATTTTATAACCAGCATATACAAAACGGCTTGCTCATTGCTGCACGCGAACAAACTGACGGCAGAGGACGCCAGCAACGAACGTGGATTTCTCCCCCCAACGGAGGCCTCTACGCATCTTTCTTTCTCGAAACCCATGCCCCGCTCATTCAGATTCCGTCACTGACGATGGCCTTGGCCCTCGCGGTCTCTGACTATCTGAACTCAAAAGGAATCCGCGCAGCACCCAAATGGCCCAACGATGTGCTTGTGGGCGAAAAGAAAATCTGCGGCATCCTCTCCGAGCGCGTTGAGCAAGATTTAAGACAGGGCATCATTGTCGGAATTGGTCTGAACATAAACATGACGCAAGCAGAGGCCAATGAAATCGATCGGCCTGCCACATCGATTCTAATTGAAAACAATCAGGCCGGATCCCCCGACGAAGTACTCGAAGAACTGCTTCCTCAGATTAACTTTTGGATCGACCGCTGGAAGAATGGAGGGTTTGAGGCTATTCGTGAAATTTGGACAGAGAAGGCGGGCCCGATCGGGAAACCGATCTCTGTTCGCGATGGAGACCTTCGCCAAACAGGAACACTGGCCGGATTCGGAACACACGGCGAATTGCTTTTTCAAACAGAGTCTGGAGTTGAAACCATTTGGTCTGGAGACATTGAATGAACCCTGGAAAATTTATCCAATATGCCCTACTGCTCATAACGGCTTCCGCAACGCTCAGCTGTGCACCGGGAAAACATTATAAAATCCCGCGCAGCTATCAACCGCTGGTCGTTAAAATGGAGACCACCGGCTACTGCAAGTGCGGAAAGTGCTGCGGATGGGAACGAAATATTTTCCTCCAACCCGTTTTTTCGTCCGGCCCCAATAAAGGGAAGCCGAAAGAAGTGGGCATTACCGCCAGTGGCACAAAGGCCGACATCGGAACGATCGCCGCAGATCCGCTCTATTATCCGTTCGGAACGATTATGTACATTCCAGGCTATGGCTGGGGATGCGTTGAAGATGTCGGAGGAGCCATCAAGGGCCAACATATCGACCTCTTCTTTAAGTCGCATAAAAAAGCCCTCGAATGGGGTAGGAAAAACGTGGAAGTTCAGATCTGGAAACCAAAATCATAAGAGCCGATCCAACAAAAAAGCGCCCCCTCCAAAGGCGCTTTTTATTTTTTCTGAATCAGTCGAATATCGGTTTTATATTCTCCACTCATTTGAATCCACCGTGTGCGGGGAACCATATTTTTATTCCGTTACGCATGTTGTTACCTCCTTTTTAGTTTCTCTTTCATTCATCCCCGATCCGGGGAAGTTGCTATATAGTACGATTGCGGTTCTATAATATTGTACGAATTTTCCGCCTTTTGACTACGTACGCAAAATTCCCGAACGGGGAACCACCTTCCGCTTCGCGCTGCAGATTGAGTAAAGCATCAAGGGCAATACTTATAGCCGATGCCGTGAACCGTACGGATGGTCTTTGGATCGGCAGGATCGGATTCCATTTTTTTGCGCAGTTTGGAGATGTGCTGATCCAGCGTGCGGGTAGTCCCGAAATATTCCACCCCCCAGACCTTATCAAGCAGCTGATCCCGCGAAAGCACCTCATTCGGGTGATCCATAAAATAGCAGATCAGTTCCAGCTCCCGATGCGAAAGCGACTCGCTCTGTCCGGAAAACGCTATGGTGTATTTGCGCGTATCAATCCGCGCACCGCCGAATTCAAATGTTTCGGGCCACTCCTGCCGATCGGCGTGCCGACCGCTCGCGCGCCGCATCACCGCCTCAACCCGGGCGAGCAGCTCGTGCACCCCAAAGGGCTTGGTCACATAATCATCCGCCCCCAGCTGAAGCCCCACGACCTTATCCACCTCTTCCCCCTTCGCGGTAAGCATAATGATCGGCACATCACTGTTGGATTTGCGAATTTCCCGACAGACATCATAACCGCTCTTTTCAGGCATCATCACATCGAGCAGCACCAAATCGCTCGGGGCCTTATGATGCGCGGCCAACGCCTCTCGTCCGTCAGCAACAGCACAAACACGGTATCCTTCACTCTCAAACAGATCCACTAACCCATTGCGGATATTGGCATCATCTTCGGCAATCAGAATGGTCTTCATACAACCTCCACTCCCGGCAGTGTAATGGTAAAACAGGAACCGCCCGACGGCGCAGGGGAATACGTCAGCGATCCGCCCAAATCAGTCAGCATTCGACGCGAAAGCCCCAGCCCCAGCCCGCTGCCCTGACTCCGCGCAGTAATCGAATCATCCACCCGATAAAAGCGCTCAAAAACTTTACGACGATGCGCCGGTGAAATCCCGGCACCCGCATCGCAAACTTTGATCTTGAACTCCCGCCCGGAGCGAGACAACTCCACCAGCAATTGTTTTCCAGCGGCCGCATATTTGATCGCATTATCAATCAGGTTAAGCAGCGCCTGCTGTACCGCATCGCGATCCGATTCCACCAACGCAGGTTCGCTCGGAAAATGTTCCGTCAGCGCCATCCCGGCCTCAACAATTCGAAGGCGTTGCGACTGAACGGTCTCAGCCACCACATCGCGCAGATCAAAACGCCCGATTTGATATTTTTTTTGATTTTGCTCCAGCCGCCCAAAATCGAGCACATTATTGACTAACCGAGTTAATCGTTCGCTTTCGGAAGCAATGGTGCTTAGATAACGGACTTTCTTTTCCTCATCCTCCACGCGACCTTCGCGCAACAGATCGGTATACATTCGAATGGTGGTGAGCGGCGTCTTCAGCTCGTGCGAAACATTGGAAACAAAGGTAGTTTTCTGCAACGAATCGCGTCGATTGCGCTGCGCTTCCAGCAGCAGCATTCCGCCCGCGCAGAAGAGACAGACAAACAGAACAACCACCAGCAGAGTTGATGCAACCGCATATTGATGTGCAGAGGCTCCTACTCTTCCGTCAGCCGTATAAAGTGCCACCTCCCAATGCGGAAGCATAAAACCCACGGGAACAGAGAGCACCGCTCGCAGATCCTCTCCCGGATCCAACGGACCCGACTGCAAGATACGATGCCCGCCCGCATCCAGCACCGCAACAGCCCGCCCATCCGGCAGGTCCATCGGCATCGCACGCTGGAGCTCCGAAAGCAACGCGGCCATCTCCAACTCAACACCGCAACGTTGTTCTCCGCGCTGCACCCAACCCAACATACACAACGTATTTTCCCAATACCACGGAACCCAGCCGCTCGCCTCCGCCGATAGGGTTCCCTTGCCCACATTTTGGAACAATTGCTGCGACACCGAACGATCCGCCTGATCGCCATCCAGATGTTCTTCCCAGCCGTGCATTCCGCCAAACAATGTTTTATAGCGGATCAGAAAACCCTCTTCCTCTCGCGTCAGCGGCAGCAAAGGATCGGGCAGCAGGAGCTCCTCTGGTCCTCGCCAGACAAACACATTGCGTACCAGCGGATTCGTTCGCTCCCAATTACGGAGCGTCGCATCAATTTCTTCATAGGGAATCGCACGCAGCTCGCGCAGTATTTCGTTTTGCACCACACCAACGGCCAAAGAAAGTTCTTCCGCCCGGTTTCGCAACCAACCTTCTTCGGCTTTCAGTGCTGCACTTTCCAGCCTTGTACGCTCGTGCGCAAGCAGGCGCGCCGCAACCCCCGCAATAATTCCCGCAGAAATGAGCAGCAGCGCACCATACAACATGATCGGTGATTTTCTAATCCTCTACCTCCTCATCCACGGGTGGAAGTGCCCGTTGTTGGTTATAAACCTCATAATTCGACGATCTCATCCCCTTTCGCGTCGACGGAGTCATCTGCTGCTCCCGCTGTATCAGTCTAGCCTGTTGTTCGAGTTCTTCAGCTTCTTCCACGATTTCAGGCTGGGCATGTAACTCCCCATATTCCCTCAACTTTAAGACATTTTCCATGAGCACATCAGCGGCCTGATCATATTCTGCATTATCGGCATACACAATGGCCTCGTCTTTTGCATTCGCAACCTTGACCATAATAATGTCGTTATTTACATCCAAATTCAGACTCTCATCCACTTCCTTTTTACTTCCACTGAAGCGGACCGTAGTCTGACCTGTACTGGAAGCCTGACTATTGGAAATCATATCCTGATACGAGCAGCGGGCATCGGCCACCTTACGCTCCTCACCCTCAGCACCGGCCGACAACTCCACTTCGATCAGCGCATATTTTTCCTGACCGCCATACAGCTGATTGAGAGAAAGCTCCACATGGTCTTCACCCACACGACCGTCACGACCGATAATCCGCAGCGGGCGAACATCCTTCGGGAATTTTACCTCAATGGTCACCT
Source organism: uncultured Verrucomicrobiota bacterium (assembly GCA_964402125.1). Taxonomy (GTDB): domain Bacteria; phylum Verrucomicrobiota; class Kiritimatiellia; order Kiritimatiellales; family Pontiellaceae; genus Pontiella. The sequence continues at coordinate 10,296 of CAYOBH010000029.1, read as the reverse complement.
TACTGGCCACCACACTCAACACATCGCCCAGCTCTTCATTAAAAATACGTGGAAGATCCACACTCGACTCCACAAAATAATTATTTCCATCGCTGTTCTGGGCGATGAGCGCCATCAGGTCCTCATTATAATCTGTCCCCACGCCAATCGTCGTTACCGAAATGCCTTCCTTACTCAGCGCCGTCCCCAACCGCCCCAGCTCCGCCGGTGACGAAGGCCCCACATTCGCCAATCCGTCCGACAGTAAAAGAATACGGTTTACATAACGCCCGTCCAAATGCTTCCGCGCCTCTGATGCCCCTTGGCTCACACCAGCAAACAGCGCGGTATTTCCGCCGGAGCGGATCGACCGAATCTGCCCTTCAATCCATTCCGAATTTGCTGCGCTCTGCGACGGCACTACAGTTTTGACTTCGTGATCATACGTCACCAGCGAAAACATATCTTCCGGCCCCAGCCGCCGCAACGCAGCAATGGCGGCATCACAGGCCTTTTCAATCTTTGACCCGCTCATCGACCCCGATCGGTCGAGCACAATCGTCAGATTCACCGGCGGCCGCGTCTCTTTCCTCAGGGCCTTCGGTGCATCCAGCGTCACCTTCACCACTGCCCGCTGCGAACTTCCCGCATATACGACCGAATTGTCCATCTCCACTCGACAGATCACTCCGCTCTCCGCTTCCGCCGACGCCCCCAGCGTTCCAGCCAAACAGAGTCCCACCAGCGCTATTCTTTTCGACAATACCTTCATAAATGGCCTCCATGTTAAATGATTCAACCTGTAATGTCACGGACCGTCCGCAACTGATCACGGGGAAAACTTGCCACAACGAGCGCCACTTGTGGTCACTGCCATGTAAACAGTTGTAAAAAGATGTAACTCCAAACACCGTTGATTTTATCAACAAAGCCTGATTGATGGCTTTTCCTGCGGGCGCAGCTCGCTTATTCTGTCGTGCATGAAGACCATACTGATTACCAACGCAACGCTTGTTAACGAGGGTTTATCAGCCCCCGCCGATCTTTTTATTCAAAACGGACGCATCGAAAAGATTGCTCCGGCGCTGACCAACCAATCGGCCGATATCACCATCGATGCCGACGGAAAAATGCTCCTGCCGGGCATGATCGACTGCCACGTCCATTTCCGCGAACCGGGGCTTGAACAAAAGGCAGACCTGCATTCCGAAAGCCGGGCGGCAGTGGCCGGGGGCGTTACGTCGATCATGGAGATGCCCAACACCAAGCCCGCGGCAATAACGAACGCAATCCTCGAACAAAAGTTTGCCCTCGCCGCCGCCAAGTGCCTCGTCAACCATTCCTTCTACCTCGGGGCCTCCAACGACAACCTTGAAGAACTGCTGGCACTCAATCCGAAAACCGTTTGCGGCGTAAAACTCTTCATGGGCGCCTCCACCGGCAACCTACTCGTCGACCGACAGCAGCAGCTCGAAGATATCTTCGGCCAGGTCAAGGTGCCGATCGCGCTCCACTGCGAGGACACCCACACCATTCGCGAGAACGAAAAGGCCGCGCGCGCAACCTACGGCGAAAACATTCCCTTCACCGAACACGCCAATATTCGCTCCGAGGCCGCGTGCTACCAATCCACCGCCCTTGCCGTTGAGCTGGCAAAAAAATATGGCTCAAAAATCCACGTCCTGCATCTGACCACCGCGAAGGAGCTGGAACTGTTCAAACCCGGCGCGGTCGACACCAAGAAGATCACCGCCGAGGCCTGCCCGCACCATCTCTGGTTTTCCGACGCCGACTATGCAACCAAGGGCGCACTGATCAAATGCAACCCGTCGATCAAAACCGCCGCCGACCGCGCTGCGCTGCGGCAAGCGCTGCTCGACAACCTGATCGACACCGTCGGCACCGACCATGCGCCGCACCTCTGGGAGGAAAAACAAAACCCCTACGGCGCCGCGCCCTCCGGAATGCCCGTCATCCAGAGCGCGCTCGTTTCACTGCTGGAATATCTTCTCCCCGAAATCGTCGCCGAAAAAACCGCACACAATCCGGCGCGCATCTTCCAGATTCAGGAGCGCGGCTTCATTCGCGAAGGCTACTGGGCCGACCTCGTGCTGATTGATCCCAACACGCCGCACACCGTCGCCCGGGAAAACATCCTCTACAAATGCGGCTGGTCGCCCTTCGAAGGAACGACCTTCCGCTCCACCATCGTCTCCACCATCGTCTCCGGACAGCTCGCCTACGCCAACGGCACCGTCAACGACGCCGTCCGCGGACAGCGTCTGCTGTTTAATCGGTAGCAGCACCTGACGGAAAAGGCGGCAAGCCCAGCTCGGATGGAACACCTTTTTAAGAGTTGAGCTTGCGCAGCCCCCTTTCAGCTCGTATCTTTGACGGTGTGTATGCCTATGTTTGAATGAAATCAATCAAGGGAGAACCAGATGCCGCGGATTTTCGACAATATCGAGGAGTATCTAACCCAGGCGCTGCAGGACAGCCTGCAACTGTCCCATCGTTCCGACTTCTGCGTGGGCTACTTCAATCTGCGGGGATGGAAGGAAATCGACGTCCAAATCGAGAAATTCCCCGGAAATGACGGAAAGCAATGCCGTTTGCTGGTGGGTATGCCGGTTTCTCCGGAACAAGAGCTGAAACGCCTGTTCATCACTACGCAGGAAAAGCGAATCGACCAAGGGGAGTCCATCCGCCTCAAGCGCCAATTGTCTGATTCTTTTCGGAAGCAGCTCTGTTTTGGTGCGCCGACGAATGCGGACGAAATCGGGCTTAGACGCCTCCTCCGGCAGCTGAAATCCGGCAAGGTCGTGGTAAAGCTCCATACCCGCTACCCGCTCCATGCCAAGCTCTACCTCGCTTTTCGCGAAGATCCGATCAATCCAATCATCGCTTATGTGGGCAGCAGCAACCTGACCTTTGCCGGCTTGGCCCGGCAAGGAGAGCTGAACGTCGACGTGCTGGACCATGATGCCGCCAAGAAGCTGGCCAATTGGTTCGAGGTGCGCTGGGAGGACCGATTCTCCATCGACATCACGGAAGAACTGATCCAGATCATTGAAGAAAGTTGGGCGAGGGAAGACCTAATACCGCCGTACCATATCTATTTGAAAATCGCCTATACGCTTTCGCAGGAAGCCCGAACGGGCATTGCCGAAGAGGTGCTGCCTGAACGGTTCGAGCGCATCCTGTTCCCATTCCAGAAAGAGGCGGTTAAGATTGCGGCCCACACCATCAAATCCAAGGGCGGCGTATTGATCGGCGATGTGGTCGGTTTGGGGAAAACCATCACGGCCACGGCAGTTGCCAGCCAGTTCGACGATTTTCGGACACTCGTAATCTGTCCGAAGAACCTGGTCTCGATGTGGGAAGACTATGCTCATGAGTATGGAGTGCAAATGAAGGTGCTTCCCATCACCATGGCCCATGAGCTGGCCGGAATGCGCCGCTACCAGTTGGTCATCATCGATGAATCGCACAACCTGCGCAACCGCGAGGGACAACGCTATCGCCTGGTTCGCGAATATATCAGTGTAAACGATTCGAAGGTGATGCTGCTGTCGGCGACGCCCTACAACAAGACCTACCTCGACCTTGCCAACCAGCTTCGTCTGTTTGTAGATGAAAACCAGGACATTGGCATTGCACCCGAGGTCTTGATCCGCGAACACGGGGAGCTGTTCCTCCAGCGCAAGGAATGTCTGCCCCGTTGTCTGCGGGCGTTCGAGCATAGCGAATATGCCGACGACTGGCGCGAACTGATGCGCCTCTATCTGGTGCGCCGGACGCGCAGCTTCATCAAGACGAACTATGCCAAGGACGACCCGGAAAAGGGCCAGAAATACCTATTGTTCGCCAACGGCATGCGATCCTACTTCCCGGTCCGCATTCCCCGGACGCTCAAGTTCCCGGTCGATGAAAAGAATCCCGACGACCAGTATGCCCGGCTCTACACCGACAAGGTCGCCAAGCCGATCGGCAATCTGCTGCTGCCTCGCTACGGCCTTGGAAACTATGTGGAACCCAGCGGCAGCCATCCGCCCACCCAGGCCGAGGGCGAAATCATCGAAAACCTCTCACGGGCTGGCAAGCGGCTGATGGGCTTCTGTCGCACGGGCCTGTTCAAGCGGCTGGAGAGCAGTGGCAATGTGTTCATCCAGTCGCTGGAACGGCACATTCTGCGCAACTATGTTTTCATCTATGCGCTCGAAAACAATCTTCCGATCCCGATCGGCTCGCAGGACGTCGAGCTGCTCGATTCGCGCATGTCCGACGAAGACGAGGATTTCGCGTTGGGCGACAAGACGCGGTGCGACCATCCGCTGCGTTCGGCCGAGGAATTCATGCAGCGGGCCCGGGAGGTTTATGCCTACTACAAGGAGCATGCGGCCAACCGCTTCAAATGGATCGGTGCGCATCATTTCATCAAGGATCTTGCCGCCGATCTGGAAAAGGATGCGCATGCCCTCATCAAGGTCTTGAAAAACCACGGCGAATGGGATCCCGCCAAGGACCGTAAGCTTGAAATGCTGCGGGAATTGCTGGAGTCGAGGCACCAAAAGGAAAAGGTGCTGGTCTTCACCCAATTCGCGGATACGGCCCGCTACCTGAATGAGGAACTCAGGAAGGTCGGCTTCACCGGAATCGATGTGGCCTCGGGCGATACCGAAAACCCGACTTCGTTGGCCCACCGGTTCAGTCCGAGGAGCAACAGGAAGGAAATCCCCGCCGATAAAGAGATTCGTGTGCTGATCGCGACCGATGTGTTGAGCGAAGGCCAAAACCTGCAGGATGCGCACGTCATCGTGAACTACGACCTGCCGTGGGCGATCATCCGCCTGATCCAGCGCGCCGGGCGCGTCGACCGCATCGGCCAGAAGCACAATGAAATCCTCTGCTACTCCTTCCTGCCGGCCGACGGCGTGGAAAAAATCATCAAGCTGCGTTCCCGCGTCATGCAGCGCCTGACCCAGAACGCGGAGGTGGTGGGGTCGGACGAAGCCTTTTTCGAGGACCAGGAAGCGTCCAAATCGCTCGAAGATCTGTTCAACGAGAAGTCCGGAGTGCTCGATGGCGATGACGACGACGGCGAAGTCGACCTGGCCTCCGAAGCCTACCAGATTTGGAAGGATGCGGTGGATCAGGACCCGCAGCTGGCCAAGACCATTCCCGAATTGCCGAACGTTGTATATTCGGCCTGTCCGTGGCAACCGAAGGACGATCTGCCCGAAGGAGTGGTGGTTTTCCTCAAGACCGCCCACGAAAACTGCGCCCTGGCGTGGCTGGACATGGAAGGCAACAGCGTCACCGAATCGCAGTACCGCATTCTCAAGGCCGCCAAGTGCGGCCCCGAAACCCCTGCCGTTGAAAAAGCCTCGACCCACCACGAGTTGGTGCAGAAAGGCGTGGAACTGATCATCAAGGAAAACCGCAACGCGCTGGGCGGAACGCTGGGCAGCCAGCGGGGGACCCGTTTCCGGACCTACGAAAAGCTAAAGATGCATCTCGAAGACATCGAAGGCGAATTGTTCGACACTGGCGCACTGCGCAAGGCGCTGACGCAAATCTATGAGACGCCGCTGACCGAAAAGGCCAAGACGATCCTGGGGCAGCACCTCAAGCAGAAATCCTCCACGCAGGCCGTTGCCGAGGCGGTGCAGGCGCTCTACGAAGCCGGCGAGCTTTGCCTCGACAAGCACGATGCGGAAAACGGCGAGCCCCAGCTAATCTGTTCGTTGGGATTGAGGGGAAGCAACCTGCCCGGGACGGATACCGGGAGCCCGGCAGAAAGGGGCCTTTAGCCTATGGAACCCCGGCCGGCAAGGTACAGGTTGTACATCGATGAATCCGGAGATCATGCGTACAAGTTGATGGACAACCCTGCACATCGTTATCTGGCGCTCTTGGGCGTGTGGTTCGAGCAGCGCAAGGATTATATTGCCTTTGAAAACAGCCTGAGTGCGTTTAAGCAGTCTGTATTCGGCCATGCCGAAATCCATTTGCATCGTTCAGACATCATCAACCGAAAAGGGCCTTATGGCAGGTTATGCGACCCGGATGTCCGGTTGGAATTCGACAGGGGGCTGATTGCGGTGATTGAGCAGTCCCGGTTCGAGATGGTTTGTGTCGTGCTCGATAAACAATGCCATCAGGGAAAATATTCCAGTCCCTTGCATCCCTACCACTACTGCATGACCGCTTTGGCAGAACGGTATTGCGGGTGGCTGGATTTGAAAAACGCGGTTGGCGATATCATGGCCGAGAGCAGGGGGCGGGCAGAGGATAACCAGCTTTTACAGGCCTATGAGCGTTTGTATGAAGCGGGAACCTATTATCTCAAACCGGAAAAATTCCAGCGCGTGCTGACTACCCGGAAACTGAAGGTTAAGCCGAAGAGCGCCAATATCTCAGGCATTGAACTGGCTGATATTCTGGCGCACCCCGTTAAGCAGTTTGTTTTGGCTGAAGCGGGACGGATTGCGCCGATGGAAGGCGATCTCTTTGCGCAAAAGCTTCTTGGAGCCGCAAAATCGAAGTTTAACAGAAATATTTATACAGGGGCGGTTCACGGCTATGGATCAGTGGTGCTGTAAAATGAAAAAGACCTCCGAAGAGGCCTTTTCCACGCCAACCCTTACGGGCTGTCCACCTGCGAAGGTTCGCATTGCCGGAGATGGTGCCGTACAATGCGCGCCAGCGTCAAATGCTTTTTTAGGAATTAATGGATAACGAATATGGCGATCAATAGAAAACAGGTCAAGCGGCTGCTGGACGAACACCGGTTCGAGGATCTTTTCATCGAGGAACTGGGGTGGGTGGAACCCTCAATGTCCAAAACGGTTCAGTTAAATATCCAAGACAAGGAGTATTCCTGCCTTCCGGTTGCCGAAATCGGCGGGGTGGTCGCATTCCACGTGGTGGCAAAGGACGGCGCTTTGGCCGACGCCAAGGAACGGAAGGCCGTTCATGCGCAAATTTCCAAGTCGTTTCTGGAAAACCTCCTGATCTTTACCGACAAGGCAAAAACGCAAAGTGTCTGGTATTGGGTGAAGCGGCAGAACGGGAAATCGTGCCCCCGCAGCCATTTCTATGTCAAAGGTCAGCCCGGCGACCTGTTTCTCGGCAAAATCACTTCCATCATGTTCGACTTTTCCGATTTCGATAAGGACGGGCGCGTTGCGCTGGTCGATGCGCTTGAACGGTTGCAAAATGCGTTGGACGTAGAGCGTGTCACCAAGAAGTTCTTTACTGAGTTTGAAGAAGAGCATGTAAAATTCACCCAGCTCATCGCGGGAATCAACGATGAGAAAGACCGCCGCTGGTATGCGTCCGTCCTTTTGAACCGGTTGATGTTCATCTGGTTCCTGCAGGGCAAAGCGTTTTTGGATGGCGGCGATTTGGAATACCTGCCCAACAAGCTCTCCATCATTCAAAAGCAGGGCAAGAACCGCTTCTACGACCAGTTCCTGAAAGTCCTGTTTTTCGAAGGATTCGCCAAGCCGGAACACAACCGCAGTGAGACCGCGCGGGCCTTGCTGGGGAAGATCCGGTATCTCAACGGCGGCCTGTTCCTGGAGCATCGCATTGAACAGCAGTATCCCAGGATTTCCGTCCCGGATTCCGCCTTTGAAAACCTGTTCGCCCTGTTCAAGCGCTATTCATGGAACCTCAACGACATTCCCGGTGGCGACGACAACGAAATCAACCCGGACGTGCTCGGATACATCTTCGAAAAATACATCAACCAAAAGGAATTCGGCGCCTACTACACCCGCCCTGAAATTACCGAATATCTTTGCGAGCAGACCATCAACCGCCTGATTCTCGACCAGATCAACACCCCCGGCATTCCCGGTCTAGTGGAAAAACGGGACTTCAAAGATATTGGCGACATGCTGCTGCATCTTGACGCCAAGCTGTGCAGCCGCCTGATCCACGATGTGCTCCCTTCTCTCAAGCTGCTCGACCCCGCCTGCGGCTCCGGCGCGTTCCTCGTCGCCGCCATGAAAACCCTGATCAATATCTACTCCGCCGTGATCGGGAAAATCAAGTTCCTGACCGATCCCGCGCTGAGCCAGTGGCTGGCCAAGACCGAAAAGGAACACCCCAACATCAACTACTTCATCAAGAAATCCATCATCACCGACAACCTCTTCGGCGTGGACATCATGGAAGAGGCGATGGAAATTGCCAAATTGCGCCTCTTTCTAGCGCTGGTTGCCTCGGCGGAAACCGTCGAACAGCTCGAACCGCTGCCAAATATTGATTTCAACATCATGCCGGGCAACTCCCTGATCGGCCTCTTGCAGGTGGACTCCGGGCGGTTCAACAAAAACGTCGCCGACGGTGCACAGGCGCTGATGAAAATGAAATATCAGGGCGGAGATGGAGAATTCGGCTTTGAATACGAAACCGCCGCTACAGCCACCGAACAAGAGCGGAACGCCGCCTTTCTGCGTCAGCGCCGCAACAGCAAATACGAAGACATTCTACGCGAAAAAGACCGTCTGATCGACCTCTACCGCAGCTCCAACAACCAGACCAAGGAATACCTCACGAGCCTGCGCAACACAATCAGCGACTACAATAAAGAGGCCGATAAAACGCTCAATGAACTGCTTCTCGACGAATTTTCTAACGAACTCGGCATTCACTTCGAAGAAGCGCAGTGGGACGTTGCCAAAAACAAAGAAGCCAAACCCAAAAAGCGCAAACTGCGCACGGCTGACATCGAAGCCCTCACCCCGTTCCACTGGGGTTACAGATTCGACCGCATCATCAACGGGCGCAGCGGCTTTGACGCCATCATCACCAATCCGCCATGGGAAATCTTCAAGCCCAACGGAAAGGAGTTTTTCCTGCGCTATTCCGACCTCATCACCCGCAAGAAAATGCGCATTGAGGACTTCAAAGATCATCAGCAGGAACTGCTCAAAGATCCGGACGTGCTGGCCGCATGGCAGGACTATCTCAGCAGCTTTAAACACGTCAGCGCCTACGTCCGCTCGGCAGCCTGCTATCAGCACCAGATCGGCGAAGTGAACGGCAAGAAAACCGGCAGCGACATCAATCTCTACAAGCTCTTCACCGAGCGCTGCCATCTGCTGCTGCGCGACGGCGGGCAGTGCGGTATCGTCATCCCCAGCGGCATCTACACCGACCTCGGCGCCAAAGCCCTGCGCGAAATGCTCTTCGACAAAACCCGTATCACCGGACTCTTCTGCTTTGAAAACCGGAAGGAAATTTTTGAGAACGTCCATCGCAGTTTTAAATTTGTCTCGCTCACCTTTTGCAAGGGCGGGAAAACCGACCGCTTCCCCGCCGCCTTTATGCGCCACGAGGTGCAGGAACTCGATGGCTTCCCAGAAACCGGCGCGATTGACATCTCTGTCGATCTCGTCAGAAAACTTTCGCCCGACTCCCTTTCCGTCATGGAATTTAAAACGCCGCTCGACGTGCAGATCGCCGAAAAAATGCTCCGCTTCCCGCTCCTTGGCGAGGAAGTGCCCGATAAGTGGAATGTGAAGTTTTCGAATGATTTCCATACAACAAATGACAGTGACATTTATGAGATAACAGCAGGTAAAGGTCGTCTTCCAATTTTTGAAGGCAAAATGATGTGGCAATTTGAGCATCTGTATTCACAGCCCCGATATTGGGTTGATGAAAAAGTGGCTCGTACACGTTTTCTTGGTAGAACAATAGATGTAGGACAGAAATTAGAATATCAGATATGGAGATTGGTTTATCGGCGACAATCAGCTAGCACAAATGAGCGCACATTAGTTTCGACCATTTCTCCTAGGACATTCCATGTTGATAACTTGGCAACCATCCGGTTGTTCGATGATGCTGGAAATTTGCTAATTAATAATCATCAGCAGCTCCTCCTGTGTGCTTTTTTGAACAGTTTTGTTGCAGATTTTTCAATCAGATCGCGCGTAACAACCAATCTAAATTTCTTCTACCTCTACCAGCTTCCTGTGCCCCGCCTGACGGAAGGCGACGAGTTCTTTAATGAGATTGTAGAGCGGGCGGCAAAACTGATCTGTACGGCTCCGGAGTTTGACGATCTGGCCAAAGAGGTTGGTATCAAATCGCATAAAAACGGCGTCACCGATCCGGTGCAGCGACAGAAACTCCGCGCCGAACTCGACGCCCTCATTGCGCATCTCTACGGCCTGACGGAAACCGAATTCCGCCACATCCTCACCACCTTCCCCCTCGTCGACGAATCCGTCAAAACAGCCACCCTCGACGAATTCCTGAAACTGGAGAAATAAGGTATGGGTCACGAAATCACAC